>NZ_DBHHJM010000011.1:0-8802 GCF_057237245.1 Lancefieldella sp. | reverse complement strand
TCTGTTAAAAAGACGTATACATGACGCTGAAAATACCTCAATCATGCAGATTATCGTCATTAGATGTGTAATATGCCCGCATCTGAGCAGAATATCCGACTTAGGTGTGTTCCTTAGGTGCGGAATTTACCTATAGTTAAATATTTTATATGACGCTATTCATTTTCTAGCATATTAGGTTAAGTTTATGCATAGAAATGTATATCAAGCGGTGCAGCCATCTAGCTTCCTGGCTATCTTGATTAGAAACATGTCGATTCTTCAGCAGGACCTACCAAAGCTGCGCTATTTTGTGCGCCAGGCCTAAAAGCCGACGCTAACACGCTGCAGAATCATAATCACCCGCATATGAACTGCCTCCCATTTCTTGGACATAAGAAATGGGAGGCAGTTCATTGTGCGGGCGCCTTTTTACATCGCAAAATTTTTGCGTGCAATTGTGTTTAATCGCATCCAGCTACACGCATCCACCGAAGTTCAACAGAACCATCTGTCGAGCAGCTTGCTGACCAAACAACGATTAGCAGCGATTAGCTTTCCAAAGCCTCAAATGACTTAAAGCCTTCGCCGATTGCCTCGTGGACCTCTGAAACAAACACCAGTGCATCTGAGTCAATCTCGGAAACGATAACTTTCAGCTGAACAACCTCCGTACGACCAAGAACGCACATCAAAACAGGCTTGTGCGCACCACTCCACAGTCCGCGCGCCTGAAGCTCTGTGCAGCCACGATTAAGGTTATAGAGAATTTCGTGAGCGATGGCATCGTGCTCAGAGGAAATAATGTAAACGCAGCGCTCAGATCTTGGTCCGTCGATGACAAAGTCAATCATTTTTCCTGTAACAAAGATTGCCAAGGTAGAATACAGACCGTTTTCTAGCGAGAAGACCGGAATAGCCGCAATAATAATGAGAATGTCTACAATAATGATTGCAGTGCCGGATGGAATAGAAAAACGCTTGGAAACCGCCTGAGCAATGATGTCTGTACCACCGGTATTTCCACCCGCTCTAAATACAAGGCCAAGACCAAAACCACAGATAATACTGCCCCACAAAGCAGCAAGCATAAGATCATTGGCGCCAAGAGCTGGTAAAAAAGGTGCAAATAAATCGACAAAAATGCTGGAAATTAAGAAGCCTACAACACTCTTGAGCAAGTATTTTTTGTTGCCGCTTTTTGCAACAAAAGCCATCAAAATGATATTCATAGCGATTGTTTGCATACCAACTGGCAAATCAAAACCAAAAGGCAATGCAACAGCTCTGATAATCGTTGCAAAACCAGTAATACCACCAGCCGCAAGTCCGTTAGGAACTTCAAATACATCAAGGCCAACTGCAAAAATTGCACAGCCAAGGACGATAAAGAACGAATCTTTAAAGGTCTTTTGCCAAGTAGATTTTTGCACACTAATCCTTTCCGCCAACAACCCAGCGATGGTACGCAATGATGAACTGATCAAGATCGCCGTCTGAAAGAACGGACTCTACGTTTCCTGTTTCTGCACCTGTTCTTAAGTCCTTAATGAGCTGATAAGGATAAAGAACATAACTCCTAATTTGATTGCCAAACGAGATTTCTCTCTTTGGACCGCGAAGCTCATCCAGCTCAGCTTCGCGTTTCTCCTTTTCAATCTCATACAAACGACTGCGCAAGATATTCATTGCTGCAGCTTTGTTCTGAAGCTGGCTGCGTTCGTTTTGGCAGGTTACTACCGTTCCTGTTGGAATATGTGTAATACGAACTGCCGAGTCTGTAGTGTTAACTCCCTGACCTCCTGGACCAGATGCATGATAGACATCAATACGCAGGTCATTGGGGTCAATAGCAACTTCAATATCTTCAGGAAGAACGGGTAAAACTTCTACACCAGCAAATGACGTCTGCCTGCGTTTCTTATCGTCAGTAGGAGAAATTCTTACCAGACGATGCACGCCCTGTTCGGCACGAAGCATGCCATAAGCATTTTTTCCACTTACCGTAAAGGTTGCGCGGTCAAGACCAATAACCTCTGCAACAGGAGCGTCGTTGATATCAACTTTCCAACCACGACGATCGCAATATTTGAGATACATGCGAAAAAGCATCTCGCACCAGTCTTGAGACTCAAGACCACCCTGACCAGGCTTAATAGTAACAATTGCATCACCATGATCAAGTTCATCAGTAAACCAGCTTGAAAGCTCAAGCTCCGACAAGTCTTTTTCAAGAGATGCCGCAAGCGCTTGAGATTCGTCGAGTGATGCTTGGTCCCCAAGCTCTGTTCCAAGCTCAAAAGCGGCCTCAGCATCACCGAGTTTCTCTTTAGCCCTATCAATACCAGCAACATCATCGCGAAGTGATGCTAGTTGAGTCATTATTTTTTGCGCAGTTTCAGCGTCGTCCCAAAAATTGGGACGAGCACTTTCTGCCTCAAGTTCTGAAATTTGCTGACGCTTCTCAGTGAGGTGAAGATATCCTTCTACCTCAGAGAGACGCTCCGCTAAAGCTTGGAGCGAAACAACCTCTGTATCAGCCATTCTTACCTATTTCGGCCGTGGCAGTTCTTAAACTTTTTGCCACTTCCACATGGGCAAGGGTCATTACGACCAACGTTGACGTAAGGATTTGGATCGTCAGACTTACGGTAGGTTGATACAGAAGACTGGCTGGCGCCGGTTCCCTGTGGACTCTTTCCAATAGCTGCGGCATTCTTAAGCATGCTCTTGCCTTGCTTAAGTGCCTTTTGATCGCCGTCGGTCTCTTCTCCACCAGAATAGTGAGCATTCTGGAAGGCCTCTGCCTCAGTATTCTGACGTGGACGATTAACCAACTCAAGGCGAAGAATGGTACGGAGGAAGTCCTCATACATGGTGTTTACCAGCAGCGTAAATGCCTCGTATGCCTCGGTCTTATACTCAACCAGAGGATCACGCTGACCAAAACCACGAAGACCAATACCGGTCTTTAGGTAATCCATCTCCTGGAGGTATGCCATCCAACGAGTATCAATGACGCGAAGCATTACCTGAGCAGCAAGCTCACGCATAACTTCTTCGCCAAGCTTCTGGGTCTTCTCGTCAAAAGTCTTTTGGACAAATGCGGTGACATCCTCTTCAAGCTGCTCAAACTTGGTATCCTCGGTAAACTCTGGAAGATCAGTCTTACCAGTAAGTTCAGTGAGCCACTTCTCAAGACCCTCAAAATCCCACTCGTCAGCATCTCCGTAGCAGAACTCCTCGCAAATGCGCTGAGTAGTAGAAGCAGTGACTGTCTCGATGAGGTCCATAAGATCCTTGCCGTCAAGAATCTTGTTTCTCTCTGCGTAAATGACCTGACGCTGCTTGTTCATAACATCGTCGTAATCAAGGACGTTCTTACGCATTGCAAAGTTGACTTCCTCAACCTTGCGCTGGGCGCCCTCGACAAGCTTGGTAACAATCTTTGCCTTAATTGGCATATCGTCTGGAAGCTCATAGCGCTGCATCATTGCTGCAACGCCATCCATGCGATCTCCACCAAAGCGGCGCATCAAATCATCTTCAAGAGAAAGGTAGAACTGGGTCTGACCAGGGTCTCCCTGACGACCAGAACGACCACGAAGCTGATTGTCAATACGACGACTCTCGTGACGCTCGGTACCAATAACGCACAAACCACCCGCAGCGGTTACTGCCTCACGCTCAGTAGCGCAGATTTCCTTTGCTTCTTTGCACGCAGCTTCTTTTTGCACCTGAGTAGCCTCAGCTGGCTCAATTCCCTGGTTACGAAGGATGTCTTCAGCCATGACATCTGGGTTGCCACCCAAAAGAATATCGGTACCACGACCTGCCATGTTAGTTGCAATAGTAACTGCACCCTCACGACCAGCCTGAGCAATAATCTGTGCCTCACGCTCATGGAACTTAGCGTTCAGAACATTATGTTTAATGCCGCGTTTAGACAGAATGCGAGAAATACGCTCGGAGTTGTCAATGGAAACGGTACCAACCAGTACTGGCTGACCATTCTGATGACGCTCTTCAACGTCTCTTACGACAGCCTCAAACTTAGCATCAATAGTACGATAGACCAGGTCATCGAGGTCTTCACGCTTAACCGGACGGTTAGGTGGAATAACCTGAACAGGAACGTGATAAACCTCACGGAACTCTGCATCCTCGGTCATTGCGGTACCGGTCATACCGGAGAGCTTGTCGTACATGAGGAAGTAGTTCTGGAGGGTGATAGTTGCCAAAGTCTGGTTTTCTTCACGTACCTGAACGTTCTCTTTTGCCTCAATTGCCTGGTGAAGACCCTCAGAATAACGACGGCCTTCCATGATACGACCAGTAAACTCATCAACAATCTTTACTTCGCCATCAATGACAACGTACTGCTGGTCACGATGGAACATATACTCAGCCTTCAGCGCCTGCTGAAGATGATTGACTAGTTGGCCTGTCTCATCGTTGTAGATATCGTCAATGTTGAGAGCGCGCTCGACCTTCTCGAGACCAATCTCTGTTGTTGCAATGGTGTGCTTTGCCTCATCCATCTCAAAGTCAACATCTGGAGTTAATCCACGAACTGCCTTTGCAAAATCCTTATAGGTACCTGCGGATTTAGTGCCAGCACCAGAAATAATCAGAGGAGTACGAGCCTCATCGATAAGGATGGAGTCAACCTCGTCGACGATGGCGTAGTGGTGTCCACGCTGAACACGCATCTCTGGACGAGTAACCATGTTGTCGCGCAGGTAGTCAAAGCCAAACTCTGAGTTTGTACCGTAAGTAATATCTGCCTCATATGCAGGCTTTTTAAGGCTCAGTCGCATGCCGTTCTGCAGAAGGCCAACACTGATGCCCAAGAACTTGTAGATGGTGCCCATCCACTCACTGTCTCGTTTAGCCAGGTAGTCATTGACCGTAACGATGTGAACGCCTTCGCCGCTCAGTGCGTTAAGGTAACCAGCAAGAGTGGAGACAAGCGTCTTACCTTCACCAGTCTTCATCTCTGCGATAGTGCCCTTATGCAGCGCGATGCCACCAATGAGCTGGACATCAAAGTGACGCTGACCAATAGTTCTTACTGACGCCTCACGTACCGTCGCAAAAGCCTCTGGGAGAAGATCGTCTAGACTTTCTCCTTCGGCATAACGAGCCTTGAACTTCTCGGTCTGAGCCTGAAGCTCTTCATCGCTCATTTCCTGCATTGTTGGCTCAAGCGCATTGATCTTCTCGACAATACGCTGATATGCTTTGAGGTCCTTGTCAGCGCCAAAGGACAGAATCTTAGAGAGGAAATTAGGCATAGCTTTTTCCTTGACGTCGGGCATCTATCTTCGGTTGATAGACACAGTATTCAACTTATATATCATACCCCGTCTAACTGCTTGAATCACACTACATGGCGTCGTAAAATCCCAATTTCGTTATTTCTCCACCACTAGTTTCTATTGATTCTTTTCCCTTTTCTGCACCTGCAATCATCCTGAGCTGTTTAGACGGCATTTTTCTACGCTTCATAACGTATTTCTGCACGTACAAATCGTAGTAATGCTGCG
Organism: Lancefieldella sp.; assembly: GCF_057237245.1. Classification (NCBI taxonomy): domain Bacteria; kingdom Bacillati; phylum Actinomycetota; class Coriobacteriia; order Coriobacteriales; family Atopobiaceae; genus Lancefieldella; species Lancefieldella sp. Next base: position 3,274 of record NZ_DBHHJM010000011.1, on the reverse strand, counting down.
CATCCTGCGCCCGACCACATTTTCTCAATGCCTGAATGAGCGCCATAAGTGTGTCCTCTCGCATATCATCAACAAGGTAGGCGAGCTCTGCAAAATGCACCGCAAGCGTATAGTGGGTAATTCTCAAAGCAGCCGCCGAAGCCGTTACCATGGTATCTATGTATTGATCTCTCAGGGCAACACGAATGGGATCTGCAAACCTAAAGCATTCATCCTCAGGAAGATACAAATCCCCTTGGTACAACTCTTCCGCCTGCTTAGCCAGATGCACTATGTCTTCATCGCTGTTCGATGACGCCACACTTTTTGCTAATCGCGTAAAAATATCAATATCTACGGTCACCTGCTGGGGATTAAAACCAAGTGTCTTTTCAATCCGAGATGCTTCCAAAGGCTCACAATCTGTCTGAATCTCCTGGACCTCTTTGCGAATAACTCGAGTTGCTTGATACAGACGCTCTTGCCAATGTGCCTGATCAGCCTCCGGCCAAATCTGCTGCGCAATCTGCGACCTAAAGCTCATGTGATTGTGAGCAAGCGCCAAATACACAAGCAGCGCCTTTGCCGATCGATAGGCAATTTTTCTGCCAGCAATCTCCTCTCCTTGAACCGACAAACTAAATCTGCCGAGAAGAGCAAGGTAAACTCCTGGGTGAGCGTTATTTACCTTCTCTACGTGCAGGCTCTTCAGAGCGGAGTCTTCAGTCCAAGAATCCCCTGCTCCTTGCCGAGATACTCTCCATTTTGTTATGTCTCGTTTTCCTTCATTTGAACGTAGGTAATGGAGCCATTCATCTGGTGTTTCTCGTTCTAAGCACTGCTGAAATTCAGAGTCATCGGACAGAAGCGCTCTCACAAGCCACATGGCATTTTCTGGAACTCCATACTCAACCGCATCCAGCCAAACGGGAGCATGTCCGTTTACACTCTTAAAGAGAGCTTTATATATTGTTCTACATGCAGCTTTTAGCGATGGATGGGTAATTGTCTCAAGGCTCTTCTCCGTAGGTTTAACGCCTAAGAAAAATCCCGCAATATCTTCAATGATCTTTCCGACTTGCACCACATATAATGAATCCCATTCCCTACTCAGCAGCACCGCTCTTCTCGCCTGGAGCTGCGCTTTGGGATATGCTCTGCTTCTGAGGCTGAGAAGAGCTCCAATAAGAAGCGCGGGCACTTGAATCATACGATTACCCTGCAGTTCTGCTTGGCTGATGAGCTGTTCAGTATCGTATAAGTCTCCCACAGAAGAGCTTTTTTCAAAAAGGTAGCGAACACATTTAAGTAGTCCTACAGACCCCTTTAAGCCTCCGACCTCACCTTCTTGTAAAAAGGAGAGCGAGCCTGAGGTGCGCGTATCAAATTCTTTTTGATATACACCCAGCAATGCGTAAAGCAATTCCACGTCAACAGCTTGAATTGACGAGGTTATTGATGCAGCTTTCTCATACTGCTGCTCAAGAAGCAGCAGCTGAAGGGCATACTTAAAATTTCCTTGCAAAGCTAAATCAATTGCGCGTTTATGTAGAGCAATTTTCTTCTCTAGCGGACCCAGCTCAAGGTCTTCCTTCAAGGGTGGCAGAGGCTTTTGCAAAATCAACTTCAGTAAAGTCATATATGCCGTTTGCTTAAGAAATCCGTTAAATGAAGTGAGATTTTTGAGTGCTCTATCAGCATCTTTAGTATTCATCGGCCCCTTAGCAGTAGACAGCGAATCCACCATTCCCTTAGCAGCTTTTTTACTTGAGTTATCGAGCGTACAGTCAGAATGCGTGGCAGTAAGTGCGTTATCTACCAGCTCAATATATCCAGCATCTGCAAATTCCGCTGCATGAGAAAGAACAATTTCCCAGATAATCTCTTCTCTAACCAGTGAGCTCACAAACGCAGCCTTAGAGAAATCTTCTCTATCGATCAGCAGGACTATAGTTTTCAGAACAAGCTTTTCATGCTTACCCGCTAGAGTCACAAGCTCCTGTTTATTAAAGTTCAAGACATCAAATCTTGTAGCATGAATACACGAGAAACGCCTAGTTTCTACATGCACGCCAAAGAAAGGCGCATCTTGCTCTATCTTGGCCAAATACTCAAGATCAACTTGTCCGCATATACGGCTTAAATCATCAAATGAACCAACACCGAGCAACATCATGCCCAGCCTGAGCCTAAGTTCCTCAATGCCTAGCGAGCTTCTGAGCATATACGATGCAACGCAAGCAAGACTAGTTAGATACGTAATTGGAACATCCACATCTCCATGCTCGCAAAATGTAACTGGCAAAGAGTAAACAAGCGTTGGAATACCGCGAGTCAATCTCATATTAGTCAAAATTGATTGTTCAGAATTATCTATTCCAGGCATAAACGTGAGCAGCTCATTCTTTCCCAAAACATATACGCTAGGGACTTCGTCGATTAACTGACGAGCTTCAGGAGATAAAGAAATCGCAACAAGACAGCCAGCCATGCGAAGACGCGCAATTGATTTAACCTGGCGAGCAACAAAATACTCGTCAGACGGAGGAAAATCATCAATAAGAACTAACCTTTTAACCACCTTTGATTTCTTAGCATTGCAGATAGATGTGCTTTTCTTAGTAAGAATCTGAGTTGCCTCTTTAGCCGACAAACTAGAAAGAGAGATTTCATACACAGTCCATCCGTGTGACTGCGCATAATCCGCCAACTCACGCAAAAACATAGTCTTACCCATGCAGGGCTCTGCACAAAGCGCGAGCGGCCTCTTGGTCTTTTCCATTGTTCTGAGGAAGTGCTGCGGCGGAACTACCCTGCTATAGTCACCCATCACATGGCGAGAAGACCCACCGAGCAGCGACTCTGTTCCAGCAGTTTCTCTGTTTTCTGACTCCATAAAACCTCTCCTTACTGTTCAAACACTCAAGCGCTACATGCGCTCTAACATTTCTTGTCTCAAAATTTGGTGTGGGATAAATAATCAAGCCAAATTTGTCAGAAAGTGAGAAGGTTTAGGTAAACGGTAGGTGAAATATGGTCAGATTCGTGACAGATTAGTAACAAAATGCACACAGAAATGCACAAATGTTAAAACAAGATAACATCAAATGGTAAAAATTATCTTCCGTGAACGGCATTTAATTAAGAAAATTATGTAAATATTGTGATACACAATAAATATATAATACGTAATAAATATGGATTTTTAGTAAAAATTTTTATGCTATTTTCGAATATTCTCTACCAAAAAAGAGGACCTCACAAAAGTGAGATCCTCTCGACATAAAAATGCCCC
>NZ_DBHHJM010000010.1:0-53317 GCF_057237245.1 Lancefieldella sp. | reverse complement strand
GACTTAGGTGTGTTCCGTAGATACAGAATTTATCGATAGTTAAATTTCTTATATTAGTATATTCATTTTCTAGCATATTAGATGAAGTTTATGCATAGAGATGCATATCGGGTAGTACGACCGCCTAACTGCCTAGCTATCTTGATTAAGAACATGTCGATTCTTCGGCAGAACCTACCAAAGCTGCGCTATTTTGTGCGCCAGGCCTAAAAGCCGACGCTAACACGCTGCAGAATCATAATCACCCGCATATGAACCGCCTCCCATTTCTTGGACATACGAAATGGGAGGCAGTTCAAATTTTTATGCAGGCTTATTTGTTAACGAATCACAATCCGACTAAGACAGATAAATACAAAAAGACCTATACCTGTATTGACAATTTTTCCGTCTAAACCCAAATCTATGTACGCTAAGCAGTAAATAAATAGAGCTGAGAACAACCAAATAACAAAGCATAAGCATAGGCTTTTAATTATCTTTTGAACTGTCCCATCATTAAGAATGCGATAAGCCTTATCAAAAACACAAGCAACAAAAATGCACATCACAAACGACACCAATGGTACATTGCAATAAACATCATCACCTGTAATTAAGATCATAGGAAAAGGCAGTCCACAGATTAAACTAAGCAAACAAAAGCCCAGTATTCTAGTGGAATTGAACGCATGATACTGTGGCACTTTTATTGCATTTTCGGGTGCGCTAACAGAAAAATCTTTATGTTTAAAAAACGTAAAAGAGCTCATCTCTGTACTCCTTCAGTTTATATAAACTATATTTTATATGATATTAAAATTATTTCTAATATCAACTCAATTTCTCTGATGACATAGTAAAAGCTATTTAGCAGAAAATTTCTGTTTGACCTGTCCCATCAGCCACTGGAACGCCATAACTACAACAATTGTGACTACAAAGACAAAGATGCCTCGTACAAAAGCATTCCCAAGCAAGCTGTATGGGAATCGACCAAGTCTTAGTCCCAAGAAATTAATAACAGGAATCTGGAACAGATAGACTCCTAAAACACCAGCAGATACCGTGCTGATGCATTTCTTGGCACCATCGGAAAGCTCCTGCAGCCTTGGCTCAAGATTCAGCACAAACAGGAACAAAGATGCCGCTTGTACTACACAAAGGAAGTTTTTAATAGCAACTGGATAACTCTGATACGTCATTTCTGGAGTCAATGGGGTTCCAAAGTTGTTAGCAATAAGTCCCCAGCCAAACATAGCCGCAGACGAAAGTAAGAAAATTACAGCAAGTACTAAATTGTTTTTAGTAAATATTGGAAGCTCATCGTAATACGTCTTAACGTAATATCCCAGCAGATAGTAGAAAAGGCCATCGCTGTTAAACGCAGCCCATCTAAACAGCTGATCAAAGTAAACACCACGAACACCAAGAAACTCAAGAAGAGGCAAACCAAAGCTCACAAAGAGCGTAAGTGCCATAACATAGAGCAGGGTTTCTTTCTTTTGAACTACCAAAGAAAGCACAGGCGTCAAAAGATATAGATACAAAATGGTATAGATGAACCAAAGAGTGCTGTTAACGTTATTGGTTAGAAAGCGCTTTACAAAATCAACAACACCAGCACTTGCGGCAACCTCTTCGGCACCCCAAAACTTTGTAGGAAAAAGCACGTACATCAAATACACTGTTACGCTGCCAAAAATGAGCGCCATCAGCGTCTTTCTCGCACGCTTCATAAAGAATGTTTTAGTGGAATATTTGCTTCTATACCCAAGCAGATTCATACCGCTCAGCATAAAAAAGATAGGAACCGCGTAAATAAACGCAGCTTGCAAAGCTAAAGAGAAGGCCCACGTTTTAGTGTGCGCAAGAGAAAAAACGTTAAGCGAGGTATGCAGCATAACAACAGCAATACCTGCCAAAATGGTAAGAACATCTGCAAAAACAAAGCGCTTCTTGGTAGCAATTGCTTTTGAAGAAACTGTAGCTTTTTCCACGGGCTTCTCCCCAAATCAATCAATCTTCATCTATGCTTAGTATACGAAAAGTACCAACAGGAAAGAGGCATCATGGCAAATGTCGTTGACTATCTACACTGGCGCGGCGATCTGACGTTTGAGAATGACCCTTTTAACAACGTCGATAACCTGATTCTCTCAATCCTTTCATATCTGGGATTTGGCGGCGTCGTGCCTTCTGAGCGTAGCGAGAAACGCGTTCAGCTTGGTGATGCCTGCGCCAAAATGCTGGAAAAGCTTAAAGATGACCCATCTCTTATCACGGGATTTTCTCGCGTTGATGGAACCTTCCTTGAGGCACTGGTTAACGCTCCCCGCTTTGCCAACATTGAACTTGGTCGCTATGTAGACCGCATTAATGTCGAGAAAAGCCTGCAGTTTGCAGCGTTTACCGCCTATCTGCCTACGGGACAGATGTTTGTTTCTTTTAGAGGAACTGACGGCACGCTCGTTGGCTGGCGAGAAAACCTTAACCTTAGCTTCCAGGTTACTTCCGCTGATAAATCAGCAGCACTATACCTTGAGAAACGTATTCGAGAACACCTTGCAGATGGCAATAGCACTACCTGCGCAAACGTTATGGTTGGCGGTCACTCTAAGGGTGGCAATCTTGCGGCATACGCAGCAACAGTCTGCCCTGACGAGCTGCTTGGCACAATTGATCGCGTCTGGAGTAACGACGGTCCTAACATGTGTCCAGAAATTCTTCCCACCACAGCCCATAAGGTGCTTGGAGATAAATACATCAGAATTTTGCCTGAGTTTAGTGTAGTTGGCATGATTTTTGATGATCCTGCTGTTCCAAAGCTCATCGTAAAAAGCTCCGAGACAGGTATGATGGCTCACGACGGCGTTTCATGGCAAGTCTCTCGCAATACCTTTGAGTTTGCTGACGACTTCCAGCTGGAATGTAAAAAGATTAACGAGGCGTTTAGCAACTGGTATAAAGAACTCCCGCTCTCTGATCGTGAGCACTTTACTAATGAGCTCTTTGACGCTCTCTCGGCAGGCGGAGCAGTCTATTTCAGCGACATTATTAGCTCGCCCGCAAACTTACAGCCTGTTGTTGCAGCACTCACTAAAACAGAAAAGCAAACCAAAGAAGTCTTCTTTGACCTCCTTAGTTCGCTTGTCAATGCATCAGCAACATCTTTGATTGAAAACATTACCGAGTCATCGCAGATCTCTCAGATTACTTCTGCTATCTCAGAAAGCTTTGCCAAACTGGATAAAGCCCAGAAGGAACTTACGAAAGGTTCTCCTTCTTCAGACCAGTAAGGCTAATCACAATTGAAGAGACAATTGAGATAACTATTGATCCCAGGATAGCGGTGCCTAAAGAATCAATAGCAACGCCCGCATGCAGCAAATTCCTAGAAATAAAACTTGAAAGCTCAAGCATAAAGGCATTAATAAAGAGCGAGAAAATACCTAGGGTTAGCACATTAATAGGCAATGAGAGTAGCTTAACAACAGGCTTAATGCCCGTATTGACTGCTGCGAGTACTAATGAGAACAGAATAGGACCTGCCCACGAGCCTCCCACAATAGTTAGACCTGGAATTAAGGTGCAGGCCACCAACGTAGCAACAGTAGTTACAAGCCATGTTGCAACAAATGTCATACTAACCTCTCTTTGAAAAAAGCCCGGCAAAAGCCGGGCTTAACATGCACAGTATGTAAGCCGTTAGCTTACTCGCCGAAGCCGCTGTCAACAAGAGCAACAAGAGCGTCAAGAGCTGCCTGCTCGTCAGCGCCGTCGCATGCAATCTCAATCTTGGTGCCAGTACCAAGGCCAGCAGCAAGAATCATCATGATGGACTTAGCGTTAACTGGTGCGGAGTCCTTGTCAACATTCTTGATGGTGACGTTGCTCTCAAACTTCTTTGCCTCAGAAACAAAGACGGATGCTGGACGAGCGTGAAGACCAGTTGCATTGATGATAGTAGTCTGCTTTGAAACCATAAGTGGACTCCCCTTCCGGAAACCAAAAATCTACTCGAGAGTTATTCTCGATTAATCGTTACTATCGTAACAAAACATAACGTATTATATCCAATCTTATTTCCAGAAAGAACCAAATTAGACTATGATTTGCTCAAAAACAGGGTAAAAATAAAAAGTCGGAACTCTTATAGGAGGTTCACCATGGCTGAAAACGATATCCAAAACTCTAAAACCGAGGATTTGGACACAATAGATACTCAAACAACAACTTCTGATGAACAGAATGAGTCTGAGAACACACCTGAAGTCAGCAAGTCCCAGGACATTCAAAAGATTGCCAAAGACACTACTCAGGTTGTAGCAAAGGGCGTAAGCAGTGCGTTTGAGAGCGCCACAACCGCTGTTGCAGAAGGTTTCCAGGCTACCAAAGAAGTCCACAACGCTGCCAAAGAGACAAACTCTGCAAAGCAAGAGCTTAAGCAGATGCAAGAACACCTTGCTCAAGACAAGCAAAACTTAGAGCACAGAGACTACGTGCAGAGTTCGTTTGATCAAATAATTGCTGAGCAAGAGAAAATTTTTGCAGAGACCGCTCAGGTCATGAGTGATCAATCTACGCAAGTGGATCTTCTCACGGTTAAGAAAAACCAGCTTATTCAGAAGCTTGAACAGCAAAAAGTTGACGACGAAGCAAAGATTAAGCCTTACAAAGAAGTTGCTGCCACAGCAAAAGGCAGGCTTGACGACATCTCAAAGACTATCTCTGAGGCGCAGCGTGGTGTTAAAAATGCTGAGGCTCAGCTCAAAGAAGTTACCGAGAAACGCGATGCTGCAGTAGCGTCTGCAAATAAAGCACTGGAAAACTCCCAGGCAAGACAGCTTTCTCTAAGAGAGGAGCTTGCTGGTCTTAAGACAGACCCTGCTGCTAACCACGATGCAATTGTTCGTATTGAGGAAGACCTAAAGTCAGAGCTTGCTCGTGCAGAGCAGGCCCAAAAGCAAGTTGAGGAACTACAGAACTCTTTCCAGTCTTCACTTGAGATGGCACAAACGCATTACTGGACCCAGGGCAAATCGTTGGAGTCTTCAGAGTCTTCTATTGATGCGGCTCGCAAAGATTATGAGCAGAAACAGCAAGAATATGACGCCGTAGTAGCTGAGGCTAATGCTCGTCAGAGGATTCTGAGCAAAGATATAGAGGATCTTGAAGAGAAAATTAAGACAGCCAAGGAGCTCTTTAACGAAGCAGCAGATAAACATGATGAAGCACAGTCAGTCATTGATGACGCTAAAGAAATTCATGCAACACCAGAAATTACTGAGGAGCTTAGAAAGTCTGTTGACGAGCAGGTAATTAACATCAATACCAAGCAGCTCACCCTTAAAGAGCTTATTACTGGCGAGAAAATCCTTCGAGAGACAACTCGTGGTCAGCGCATTGGCTTCATCATTGTTGTTCTTGGCATGATAGCGATTCTTGCGTCTTTTGTTTGGCTGATTTTTAACTGGTAATTTAGTCTTTGCCCAGACAAATCATCGTATGAAAAAAGTGCTCACAATACTGTGGGCACTTTTTCTACATATAAACTCTCAAGTTAAACGTAAGGGTCATGGTCACGTAACCAAACTCGCTAAATGATGATCATGGCATCACCAAATGACAAGAAGCGGTACTTCTCGTCAATGGCACTTTGATAGGCGTCCATAATCTGCTCGCGCGTTGCAAAGGCAGAAACAAGCATCATCAAAGTTGAACGTGGAACGTGGAAGTTAGTCACCATGGTGTCTACCACGTGGAACGTAGAGCCTGGCATCAGGTACAGATTAGTAGTTGCATTCTCTCGAGCAACCATATCGCCTTTATGAGTCACTGCAGCAGAGTCTTCTGCCTCCTCAAAGCGGCGAGCAACAACAGGAGGCTCAGCTGCAGGAATCTGATTATCCCAAGCACTTTCAAGCGAGCGAACACTGGTAGTACCAATGGCAATAACCTTATGACCAGCGGCTTTGGTAGCCTTTACTGCTTCTACAACTTCTGGAGCTACGTGGTAGCGCTCGGTATGAATGACGTGCTTAGTAGGATCGTCCTCTGTTACCAACCTGAAGGTATCAATACCCACCTCTAACTCAACAGATGCCCACTGGACACCCTTTGCTTTGATGGTTTCAATGAGCTCAGGAGTAAAGTGAAGACCCGCGGTAGGAGCTGCAGCAGAATGCTCGTCCTGCATAGCATAGACCGTCTGGTACTTCTCTGGGTCTCCCTCGTACTGCGTAATATACGGGGGCAGCGGAACGTGTCCTGCCTCATGAATAGCCTCGTCAAGAGTACGGTCTCCCTGTGCTTCAAAACGCACCAGACGACCTCCCCTGTTGTCGTCAACAAAATCCACAATGGTGCCCGTCAACACAACAGGAGCTGAGTCAGGAGCATGCAAGCCACCTGCACGGTATTCAATTACTGCACCAGGCTTAAGGCGCTTACCAGGGTTTACCAGACACTCCCATACACTACCCAAAGCATCAATGTCTTCTCGACGTTTTAAAAGCAGCGTTTCTGAGACGCCGCCCGTATTTTGCTTTTTACCTACAAGGCGAGCTGGCATAACGCGCGTCTGATTAACTACAACCAAATCGCCCGGCTCAAGATACTCCACAATATCAGTGAAGTGCTTATGCTCTATGCGCCCATCTTCTCTATGCAGCACCAAAAGCCTACAAGAGTCTCTTGGCTCAGCAGGAGCTTGTGCAATACGCTCTTCTGGAAGGTTGTAATCAAAATCGTCAGTTCGCATGACGTGCTGCCTTTCTTGCGTCACGAGCTTCATGACGCTCTATCTGAGCCTCGGCTGCAGAATATCTGCAACCGCAATAATTTTGTCGATACATACCAAGCTCACGAGACTCTTTTGTAGCCTCTGGGTAATACGGACGGAAATCTCTCCATACAGGCGTCAGTCCATGAGCATGCGCAATGGACACCAGCTCATCCTCGCACGCATCAAAGAGCTGATAGGGCGAGACAGCCAGTGTTGTAGAAACGTATTCAAACCCACGCTCGGCCGCCACACGACAACTCTCTGCCAAGCGGATTGCGTAACAAGCACGACAGCGACGATCTCGCTCAAATCCCTGAGGGGCCACAGCTCGCTCCCACTGCTCTCGCGGATCTCCTGCCACAATCACCTCAACATGAGCCTCTTCTTGAGCCCACGTAAGTAATGTCTGCAGACGCCTATCGTGCTCTTCAACTGGCTGAATATTAGGATTAGTCCAGCAGATGGTTGGTTCAAAGCCCTCTTCCCTCAGATGTTTTAAAGGTTCAAGTGAGCATGGCCCACAGCATGCATGGAGCAGCAGCGGTGTTCCCGGCTCTACTGAAAGAGTCTCAATTGACTGAAGCATGTTTGAAGCCATTAGTTCTTCTCGCCTTGTGCCTTATAACATTTCCAACCTACTATAGCGCAGGCAGCAAGGCATACAAAAATGGTAACAACGCTTGCTTCAATACCGTAGGCGCCACCCGAGATAAACTCAGATGCTGCAGGATACGCTGTTAAGAGCGTGGTAGGAAGAAGCGTAGTAGTAACCGAGATGCCCAGAATAGGGCCGGTTACAAAGTTCCAGATAAAGTGCATAGCAATGGTCATGAGCAGATTATCGGTAAGCCAAAACACCAAGCCATAAAGAATTCCCATCAAAAAGACTGAGATTGCTGCGGCAATAGAGATGTTAGGCGTTAGTCCATACGTTGCGGTAAAAAGCACTGCTTGAAGCACAAGCGCTACAGGGAAAGAACTCTTAGCCGCAACACCAGTTTGTAGATAGCCTCTAAACAAGATTTCTTCTGCTGCGGACTCAATAAGGGTTGCCACAAGTAAGAAGAGAGCAGCAAAAACGTTATAGGAAGCGTTGAAATTAAAATCAAAGCCTTCAATGAGCATGATAGAACCAAAGGTAAACAGCACCATCAAAAAACCAAAGGTAACTCCGCGCATAAATCCTGGCCAGGAGCTTACTCGAAGACCCAAAGACCTAAAATCTCGCTTATTGACGCGGGTAATCCACACGAGGATCAAGCCGCCTGCCAACATGCTTCCTAGAAGACCCAACACGGCTGGAAGGATGTCATTGGGTGGGAGCTCTCCCATAACCATCAAAGGAATATGACACACAAACATAAGCAAAAGTGCAAGGTCAGCCACAAGGAAGGGCGTCACCACAGACTTTGGTGGATCCTTTAGAACAAACTCAAGGCTTGTCTTTGGCTTTTTTCTTCCCACAAACTCTCCTTACATGATTTCTACTCACTATAGTATCGACTTCTGAATCTATTCGTGTAGTGAATCAAAAAAGATTAGAATAAGAAGATAATTTGCGTAATCTACTAATTCCAACTGCGAGGTATCCATGGCCGAAAGCTACGACATGAACAACCGCCCTCATTTTCCTAAGCGCGCTGTCATTACCGGTGGTATGCCCTACGGTAATAAAAATCTCCACTTCGGACATATTGCGGGCGTCTTTGTCCCAGCAGATTTCTTTGCTCGTTTCTTAAGAGATCGTATTGGCCAGAAAAACGTTTTGTTTATCTCGGGAACTGACTGCTATGGCTCTCCTATTGCAGAGGGCTATCGCAAAAAAGTTGAAGAAGAGGGCTACGAGGGCACCATTCTTGATTACGTTAATCATAATCACAACCTGCAGAAAAGCGCTCTTAACGCCTACAATATCTCGCTTGATTTCTACGGCGGTTCCGCGCTAGAACCCGCTGCAAAGATCCACGAAGAGATGGCTGACAGCATCATGCACCGCCTCTATGAGCGCGGCAAGCTCTCCAAGCTCTCAACCAAGCAGTTCTATGATACCGAGGCTCAAACATTCCTTAATGGTCGCCAGGTCAATGGACGCTGCCCTATCAAGGGTTGTAAGTCAGAGAAAGCTTATGCAGAAGAATGCGACCTGGGCCATCAGTTCAACCCAGAAGAGCTCATTGCTCCTGTTTCACAGCTCACCGGCACCACACCAGAGCTTCGACCTGCACCAAGCTGGTACTTTGACCTGCCACAATACAAAGAGTTCCTAAACAATCTTGTAGAGAAGTGGAAGAACAACCCACAGATTCGCTCAGTTGTTACCTCTACCGTTCAAGAGACTCTGACCGAGCCTATTATCTACATACAAAATTCCTACCGCCAAGACTTTGACGGCGTTGCCTCTTCCCTCCCAGCTCATAGCGTTATCGAGCCAGAAGGCAATGCATCTTCTTTCTCTGTTGTCTTTGAGAACTGGCAGGACAGAGATGAAGCCCGCGAGAAACTCAAAGAGGCAGGAATTCGCTTTAGAACAAGCAAGACGCTCCTGCCTTACCGTATGACGGGCAACATTTCTTGGGGCCTTAAGTCTCCAGACATTGAAGATCTCAAAGACCTTACCATCTGGGTTTGGACTGAGTCTCTCTGGGCTCCTATTACCTTCACCCGTGCTGCTCTTTCTGAAGACGCCAACAATGGCGGTAGCCGCTACTCTTCTGACGAGTGGCGCGATTGGTGGTGCAGTGACGATGCTGCTGTGTACCAGTTCATTGGTCAAGACAACATCTTCTTCTACTGCATTGTCCAGAACCCACTGTGGGATGCACTTGATTGGGGTCTTATCACCGATACTCCCGTTGCTAACTACCACATTCTCTTTATGAACAAGAAGGCTTCCAGCTCTGGTGCTATCAAGCCTCCAATGGCTGAAGAGCTCCTTGAGTTCTACACTCCAGAGCAGCTCCGTGCTCACTGGCTCTCGCTTGGCCTTGATCAGCGCGCCGTGTCCTTCTCGCCTAAGGCTTTTGACACCTCCGTTTCCAGGAAGGGCAAGGACGGCGAGCCGGATCTTCTGGTAAAAGATGACCCTCGCGTTGTTGATCCAGCGCTCAAGGAGTCCGCATTCCTCACTAACATCTTTAACCGCATGGCTCGTAGCTGTCTGTATGGTGCCGCCAATGCTTGTGGTGGTCACCTCCCTGTCAGCGAGCCTCACCAGGAAGTCATTGATGCCGCTCAAGAGGTACTGCTTAAGTACGAGCAGCTTGCATACGGCTTTGACGCACATTCCGCGCTTGCCGCTGTTGATGAGTACGCTCGTGCAGAAAACAAGCGTTGGGGCGAGGCTTCCAAGGCTGCTCAGGGCAGTGACGAGGCTTACGACCAGGCACTTGCAGACGCATTCTATGCACTTAAGACCATCACGCTGCTCATGCACCCAGCTGTTCCAGAAGGCTGCGAGCGCATCGCAGATGCCCTCAACTTCCCACATGAGGAGTTCTTCTCCTGGGAGAACGCCTTTATGGGTCCAAAGGAGCTTGCAGCAAAGCTTGGTCAGAGCGCGGAAGAGCACCAGCTTGAAGAGCTTCCTCCTCGCTTTGACTTCTTCAAAGCACATCCAAGCCAGAAGAATTAAAACACGCAGCTAGGAGCACACGTGGTCGAGTTTCCACCCGTCTATCGTCCAAAACCCTATAACAAGCCAACAGCACACCTGAAGAGCCATCTTCAGGTGTTGCTTGATGACGGTGCGGAGATTGCAACGTTTGTCTACACTCCCCACACCTCTGCTGGCGAGAAACCCTGTGAAGACCTTGCTTCAACTGCGGCTTATTTGAAGTCTGTTACCGACGATACAGTTGCTACTCCTATTGTTTTTCTCCATGGAAACGGCGAGGAACACGGTATCTTTGGAACCATCATTGATGAAGTATGCAAACGTGGCTACAACGCAATAGGTATAGACTCCAGAGATCAGGGACAAAGTACCCGAGGAACAGCTGCCTTTACCTACGAGCAGATGGCAGAAGATGCATACGTTGTCCTGAAGCAGCTTGGCGTTACATCTGCTCATATTGTGGGCTTTTCTGATGGCGCCATCCTAGGTCTTCTTTTAGCACGCGATTATTCAGATATTGTTGCCTCTCTCGTGTCTATTGGCGCAAATCTTGAGCCTGATACGCTAGGTGATATGACTTGGCTCTATGAAAGCATCCAGGGTAATAAACGTTGGGCGGCTCAAGGCTGGGAAGGCGCCGTTCTAGAAGACGGCTACCCTGTTCCTTCACCTGCAGAAGCCGCTCGTATTGCAGAGCATCTTGAGCTCATGGTAGACAATCCACATATTGATCCTGCAACCCTGGGACATATCTCTGTTCCTGTTGTTGTCATGGCTGGTGAGTACGACGAGATTTATCCAGAAGAAACCCGTCGAATTGCTGAAGCAATTCCAACCGCACGACTTCTCTTCATTCCAGGATGTCCTCACAATGTTCCCAAGGTATCTCCGGGTGCAGTGGTGAGAAGAATTTTTGCAAATCTTTCCTACTTTTAAAAACAGAGCTAGAACTCTAACCTGATTTACCTGCTTTTGTTTCAAGAAAATAAAACTTAGGTACTTAATTGTTAAGTACCTTGCTATCTCAGAAATTTTGAGTAAAATACCTAGCAAGAATTATTTCTGTTACGGGAGGTACTCATGCATCAGGCATCAACCTCACCTACTCAAGAGATGCGCATCATTCGCAATCTTGGCCACCTAGGCCATTATCTTTACATCACGCGTGGATGTCGTGGTGGTCAGCAGTTTATTTTGACCACACTATATCGTGATGGAGAAATGACCCAAAAAGATCTTCTCGCCAAAACTAAGAATGCATCTGCATCACTTTCAGAAATGGTGAGCAAACTTGAAGCAAAAGGTCTTGTTGAACGTGCTCGTGTAGACAAAGATCGCAGGCAGACACTTCTTTCTTTGACAAAAGAAGGTCGAAAACAAGCAAAAGAAGCTCAAGAGGCTATTGAGTCATTTGAAGCGCGCGCATTGTCTATTCTTTCTGTTGAAGAAAAAGTTACATTCTGCGCATATCTAGATCGTTTAGTTGAACATTGGGACACAATTAACAGAGACGAGAAGGGAGAAACAGCATGTCAGAAGAAGTAACTTCAACTGAAGAACTTGAAAACATAATTGAATCAACTGAAGCAGAAACTGCTATGGTTCCCTCTGCTCTGACAGGTATTGTAGATGTCAGCAATCTTTCCATTAAAGAGATTGCTTTAGTGCTTTCAAAGAGTATCGGTGAGTTCAAAAGAGACACTATCCTCACTCCTCTCTTTGTGTTAATTGAGACCATCTTAGAAATCCTCATTCCTTTTAGAACAGCTAATCTTGTTGATACGCTTCGCACGGGGGCAGAACTAAACGTTGTCATTCAGTCTGGAGCTGTTCTTGCTGCTATGGCAATGCTGTCGCTGCTGTTTGGAACACTATCCGGTATTTCTGTTGCCAAAGCTTCCACAGGCTTTGCGCGCAATCTTCGCCGTGATATGTTCCGTAATATCCAAAATTTCTCGTTTACCACTATTGATGCATTCTCTTCGTCATCGTTAGTAACACGCCTTACTACGGATATTTCTAACGTACAGATGGCATTTATGATGCTCATCCGCATGGCCGTTCGTGCTCCATTTATGTTTATTGCAGCGTTTATTGCTGGCTTTATCATGGGTGGCTGGCTTGCCATTATTTTTGTTGCCGTCATGCCTCTTCTAGGAATTGGTCTCTACTTCATTATTTCTAGAGTCATTCCTATTTTTAAAAAGGTATTTAAGAGGTACGACGCACTCAATGAATCCGCTGAAGAAAACTTGGCTGGTATCCGTGTTGTTAAGTCATTTGTAAATGAAAATTTTGAGCGTCAGAAATTTGATAAGGCTTCAGAAGAGCTGCGCGAAGATTTTACAGCAGCCGAGAGGCTCATGGCTCTGAACTCTCCATTTATGAACTTCACTATTTACGTGCTGTTTGTCTTCATTCTGTACTTTGGCTCGTATCTGATTGTTTCTTCTCAGGGAACTGCATTTGGCGTTGGACAGCTTTCTTCGCTTATTACGTATGGCTTTATGATGCTTATGTCACTCATGATGCTTTCCTTTGTCTTTGCCATGATCATCATTGCGGAAGAAGGTGCTCGCCGCATCTGTGAGGTACTTCTTGCAACTTCCACTATTAACAACCCAGAAAATCCTCTGACCGAGGTTACAGACGGATCCATTGATTTTGAGAACGTTGGATTCTCCTATTCCGGTCCAGAGGGTCGAGAAGCCCTGTCTGGTGTAGATCTTCACATCAACTCTGGTGAGGTCATCGGTATCATCGGTGGTACCGGTTCTGCAAAGTCCACGCTGGTGCAGCTCATTCCTCGACTATACGATGTAACCGCTGGTAGCGTTTCTGTTGGTGGACACAATGTCAAAGACTATGACATTGACACTCTTCGTGGTGCTGTTGCCATGGTTCTTCAGAAAAACGTTCTCTTTAGCGGCACCATCAAAGAGAATCTCCTGTGGGGTAACCCTGACGCTACCGATGAAGAGATTCTTGAGGCAGCTCGTCTTGCTCAGGCTGATAGCTTTGTTCAAACCTTCCCTGATAAATATGAGACTCATATTGAGCAGGGTGGCAACAACGTTTCTGGTGGTCAGAAGCAGCGACTCTGTATTGCGCGCGCACTGCTTAGGCGCCCAAAAGTACTTATTCTTGATGACTCTACCAGTGCTGTTGATACAAAGACAGATTCTTTAATTCGCTCTGGTCTTAAAGATTTCTTGCCTGATACCACCAAGATCATCATTGCTCAGCGTACTTCCAGTATCGAAGAATCTGACAAGATTATTGTTCTTGATAACGGTCGCGTTAACGCAATTGGTACGCACGAAGAACTCCTGAAAGATAACCCAATCTACCGCGAAGTGTACTTCTCACAGAACAAGCAAAGTGTTGATGAAAATCAGTCTCAGGAAGGTGAGGTGACTTCTCATGAGTAGGGCAACAGAAACAAATAACACAAGACCAAAGCTTCCCGTGGGAAAAATTCTTACTCGAACCATTAAAATGCTCTGGGAGTTCTATCCTGTCCTTCTCCCCGTAGCACTCCTTGGTGCTGTTATCCAAGCAATTATGCAGTCACTCCCAAGTGTCTTCTTGGAGCGAATTCTCTCTATCATCTCTAACTTTATTGATACTGGAGTTCTGCTGAAGGCTTAGTCTTCCAGAACGTGGCTCTTCTCGCCACCTTCTACGTCATTGGACTTCTTGCGAATATCATCTCTACCCAGGGTATGGCTATTGTCACCCAGGGAGCTCTGCAAAAATGGCGTTCAAAGATGTTTTCGCACATGCAGGACTTGCCTATTAGGTACTTTGATACACACCTCAATGGCGACATCATGAGCTATTACACCAATGATATTGACGCAATGCGCCAGATGATTGGTACCAGTCTTCCAAACCTCCTCTTTACCTCTGTGGTTATCATCGCAGTTATATTCATCATGTTTTACTACAGCGCACTTATGGCCATGGTTGTTCTGTTTGGCTTCTCTTTGATGGGCCTTGCTACTAAAAACCTTGGTGGTAAGTCCGCAAAGAACTTTGTTAAGACTCAGAAAACCACCGCAGATGTAGAGGGACACATTCAGGAAATGATGAATGGCGAGAAGGTCGTTAAGGTCTTTAGTCATGAGGCAGAAACTATTGAATCATTTGACAAAATCAACGATGAACTGATGGTTGTTGCAAGAAATGCAAACCTTTATGCCAACACGCTTATGCCTATCCTTAACAATCTGGGCAACATTATGTACGTTGTAGTTGCTGTAGTTTCTGGTGTGTTTATTACTCTGAACATTCAAAACGTTTCTTTGTCTGGACTGCCTTTCACCATTGCTGTAGCTGTCCCCTTCCTCAACATGACACGTCAGTTCTCCGCCCAGATCAACCAGATTTCTAGTCAGATTAACTCTGTTGTTATGGGTATCGCTGGTGCTAATCGAGTTTTTGAGCTACTTAATGAACCAGCAGAGACTGAAGAAGGTTACGTTACTTTAGTCAACGCAGAAACCATTGACGGTAAAGTTCAGGAAGCTGAGTACCGCACCGGTTACTGGGCTTGGAAGTATCCACACAGTGACGGCACGGTTACTTACACCCCTGTTAAGGGAGACGTTCGCCTCTTTGATGTTGACTTTGGCTACGAGCCTGGCCACACCGTACTGCATGATATTTCTCTTTATGCAAAACCTGGTCAGAAGGTTGCCTTTGTTGGTGCAACAGGCGCTGGTAAAACAACCATTACTAACCTGCTCAACCGCTTCTACGACATCGAAGACGGCAAAATTCGTTACGATGGCATCAACATTAACAAGATTAGGAAGAGCGCTCTTCGTCGTGCTCTCGGTATTGTTCTGCAAGACGTCAACCTCTTTACAGGTACCGTCTTGGATAACATCCGCTACGGGCGTCTTGATGCTACTGATGAGGACTGCGTAAAGGCCGCAAAACTTGCTGGTGCCGATGACTTTATCAAACGTCTTCCAGAGGGTTACCACACTATGCTTAAGGACAACGGTAGCGCCCTCTCCCAAGGACAGCGCCAGCTCATCTCCATTGCTCGCGCAGCAGTCGCAGATCCACCAGTCATGATTCTGGACGAGGCTACCTCCAGCATTGACACACGTACTGAAGCAATTGTCCAGCGTGGTATGGACGCTCTGATGTACGACCGCACCACCTTTGTTATTGCTCACCGTCTTTCTACGGTTAGAAACGCAGATGTTATTGTCGTACTTGACCACGGTCGCATTATTGAGCGCGGCACGCACGATGAACTTCTCGCCAAGCGAGGAACGTACTACCAGCTCTACACAGGCGCCTTTGAGCTTGAGTAACGTCTGACACGTAAAACGCAAAACGCCTTGTCATCTTAGTGACAAGGCGTTTTTTGTGTATGTAACGATTCTTAGGCGAGAAGAACGTGGTGTAGATCTTCTACGGTATCTACAATTGCAACCGCTCCCGCATCAATAAGCTCCTGTTTATTGGTAGTTTTGCCATACAGAACGCCAATGCACGGAATCTTATTTGGGAATGCTGCTTCCATATCAAAACGACGGTCGCCAATCATGACGCTTTCAGAAGCTTCAAAGCCAAGCTGGCGCATAACGTAAGCAATAGCAGTGATTTTATCAGTTGCTGCCTCATCTATTCTTCCAGCATAGGTATCAAGAACACCAATAAGGTTGTTGTCCCTAAGGCCCATCTCTAGCATGGGCTGATTCTTTGAGCTTGCTACCGCAACCTTTTTACCGGCGGCATGAAGGTCATCAATGAGGTCTCTCATTCCCTCAAAGAGTGGCCATTTTCCTGTAGTTACATAAAGCTCTCGGTAACGCTTAGTAACCGCAGCAGCGTCCTCATGGCTGAGTCCAAAGACCAGCTCAAACGCATAAGGAAACGGTGGTCCTACAAGCTTTTTAAGGTCTGATTCTATAAAGTCTGTGTGACCGCAGTCTGTCATTGCCATCTTCGCGGTAGAAACAATGGTGGGCAACGTGTCTGCCATAGTCCCATCAAAATCAAAAATAATAAGCGAACGATTCTGCAGATCTGAAATTACATCAGAAGCTACCAGCGATTTATTTGTATCAGTTGCGTTTTGCATTATTGCCATGTCAATCCAATCATCTACGTATGTGAGTATACCGTTCATGGCGCAAAACTAACCAGTCAATGACATTTTCTTCTCGCCTGCCGAATTAACTATTGACAGCTGAAATGTCGTACACCAGCAAAGGTATATAGTTAACTATAGATGAATCAGTATGCCTAACTTGGGAGGTGTATGATGACTCGTCAGGAAAATAATCCAGAAGCTAAGCAACCTGGAAGAAACAGGCTTGGAAAACTCTATCCGTCTCTCGTCAATACAGACGTTCTGCTTGATGAGTCTCTAGACGCTGCCCAAAATAATCAACATGTTGGTTCTATTGATCAGACTGGTTGGCATACAAAGCTCAATATTGAAGCGCTTTCTCTTGCGCTTACGGAGTCCGCTACTCCCCTTGAAGTGCTTAAACATTTTGTGAATACGGCGTTTTTGCGAGAAAAAGATTCTCACCGAAAAGGTGGATCTGTTGCCATCCCGCCTAGTGACTTTGAACTACATCTGGCTCAAAGACTAAAAGATGCTGGTGTTCTCGATGCGCAAGACATTACTATCCCCTGCCGCGTGGTGCGCCTGCGTACCAATGGCCTCTTTTATCTGCGCGCTAATCAAAAAGCACTTTCCTATGAACAGAAGATTCAGCTCCTTACTATTGAAAGCGCACTGAACACTGCCCTCTTTGCAGAGCGATACTTTCTTGATGCAAATATGGCATCTGAACTTGACTTACTTGCTTTTGAGCAAAAGATTGTCTCTACCATGATGAAGCAATCTCGCCCCCGTTGTGCCACTACTCAAAGCACCCAAGAAGACGGCGAGTGGGTTGTCCGCAAAGCCATCTCTCTACACATTGAAAGCCTGCGTCTATCTCAGCGTCTTGTCACTGAGTTTAGGACCAACGTACACAAAGGTATTGCTGCCTTTAGAGTGCATCTGGCCCTTCCTGAGCAATTCCCAAGAAGCTTTCTTAGCTCAGATGGAAGCATCAAAGAGGCAACCTTTGATGACCTCAGCCGTGCGGCAACCGCTTACAACTTACACCTTGGTATGCTCATCACCGCAAGTGCTTTTAGAAGCTCGAAGAGGATTAACGAGGTATGGCTCTCTGGCATATGCAATACAAACAAGCTGCATGCCTGTCTTTTCTCGTTCCACATTACTCGCAAGCAATTTGAAGATACAAACATTACAGAAGAGACTAATCCGCTTTCTGTCTATCAGCTCTGGAACGCGCAAATCGACGAGGCAGATGGCATTCTTCATGCGGTTCATCCACTCTTTACCTTAGATGATGAGATTTTCTGTCCACCCAGTAGATACGATTTTGTTGAATCGTCTCAAAAACGCCTTGATAGCGTCGCAGCTCACGCACTAGGCACCGATGAAGTGTCGGGGCTTTCTATTGATGAAGGTCAGGCGCGAGAAGAAATTA
This sequence comes from Lancefieldella sp., assembly GCF_057237245.1. Classification (NCBI taxonomy): domain Bacteria; kingdom Bacillati; phylum Actinomycetota; class Coriobacteriia; order Coriobacteriales; family Atopobiaceae; genus Lancefieldella; species Lancefieldella sp. The sequence goes on along the minus strand of NZ_DBHHJM010000010.1, from coordinate 35,397 downwards.
TCACCAAAATTTTGCGCAACCTCTCTTCTTCTACAGAAGAAAACGTCCGCACTATCTTGTCGTATACCGCAAACTCCACCGATCCTACGGTGCGAGCTGCAGGAGAACGCGTGGTTTCTCGCTTTATTAAGGGCACGCTTGCAGAAGATGACTTTGAGGCTATTTCAGAAGAATTTGTTGACGGAGGCGTTCTTTCCTTGGCGGTCACCAAGGCCCAGCGTCTTATTAGCGAGAAAAACTATCAAGACGCAGAACTGCTCCTACGTGAAGCGCTGGACTCCGTTGATGGCAATAACACCTACACGGACTCAAGCACTACTCAGTGGCGCGTATTTATGAACTACGTCGATCGAGTGCTCTACAACAGAATTCTCTCTAATCCCGAGAAAAACACTCGTCTAGCTCCTATGTCTTACTTTGAAGCACATCTTCTGATATCTATTGCTCAGACGCTCCAGGGGCAAACTCAAAGTGCTCTTCAGCACGCGAGAAGGGCTGTTGAGATTGCTCCTCTTAGCATGAGTGCAAGGCTACACCTCTCCCACTGTCTTGAAGAGTCGCTGGACATTACTGCAGCGGCAGATGAGCTCAAGAAGCTCCTGCTGCTTGCCCATGACCCCGAGAGTATTGGGTTTGGCTATTACCGCATGGCATTCTTCCAGTGGCGTTTGCGACATCTGAAAGCCGCCCAAGCCTGTTATCAGTTTGCCTTGAAGTTCTTACCAGGAGCTACATTTATTATTGGCACCGAGACAGCAATTCTCGCGCAAAGTGAGCCTGAGTTTAGTTGCGAAGATATGAACGATGATGAGATTTACGCCACGCTCATAGAAAATCAAATTCCTGTTGCTCCAACAGATGAGGTCTCTACTATTTTCTTAGATGGTACCCGCGCCTCGCTTGACGCAGAGCTTTTCAGTGTGGCCAAGAACTTCATGATGAACCTAGGAATTATGACGAAAGATGACGTCTACTTTGACATGCTCAACTCCATTGAAGGAGAGCCTGATAGATAAGATAACTCAACTCAAACTCACAAAGAATTGGCATAAAAAAAGGAGTTCCGATTTCTCGGAACTCCTTTTGCACAATGTGCTGTGGCTTTTACAGCTCATTCATTACGCGAACAAGCTTGACAGCATAGTTCTTATCCATTGCCCAGGTGCCAGCAAGCTTGCGGATAATATTAGCCTTCTTAGAAAGAATCCAAGCACCATAGCGAGGGTCAACGTCTCTAGCCTTGCTTGGGTCAACGGTCAGTGGCTCATAGCCTGCATATGCACGAAGATGTAGTGCCTGTGCACGAAGTCCCTTAAGAACGGTATCAAACGAGAGTCCGCGCTCACCGTTTCCGGTTGCACCAAGACCACCAAAGTTACACTGCTCAGGGAGGACATCGCCACCAAAGCGGAGGTTACCCGTCTCAATCATGACCTGTGCATAGAGAAGTTCTGGACGAACTCCCTCATCAATTGCAGCCTGCCATAGCTGATTTACAAAATCGGTTCCTGTTGCAGCACCCTTCTCGGCATAGACATCTGGATAAGCAGAACCTACGCGCTTGTTGAAATCTCGCTGAAGATCCTCTTTCGTGACAAGAGGCGCTCCAAGAACGCTAGTGCGATCAGAGAAATTACCACGAGTTGGCTCAATTGGAGAACCGTCATCAGCTGGAGTGTTGTTAGCGTCTCTGTTATCTCCGCCATTACCACCGTTGTTGTTATCTGCAGACTTGATGTTAAGAACGCCATTTGCATCTGCGTAAGCAACACGACCATCAGGAAGAGTGACATTTTGAGAGCGCAACAATCCATTACTCTGGTCAAAGTAATAGTATGAGCCGTTAATTACCTGAAGACCAAAGAGAGCACCGTGCTCTTTTGTATTTGGATCAAAGTACCATGTCTTGCCATTTGGTGTATTAAACCAACCAGAAACAAGAGCACCATTAGATTGAGCCCAAGCCCAGACATTATTAGGCATCTCTACCCAGTCATTAGCCTTCATGCCGCTATTGGCATCAACGAAGTATGAGCCGCTAGCTGTGATAACAAGTCCAGTCTTCATCAGTGGATACTCAGCATTCTCATCAAAGTAGAACCACTTGCCGTTAGACATGTACTTCCAGCCAGAGTAAAGAGTACCGTCGTCATTAAGCCAGATCCAATCTCCATTAGCAAGATTGACCCAACCGCCGTAAATCAGACCACGATTCTGATCAATGTAGTACTTCTTGTTTCCGTCAGTCATAAGACCAAAGGTAGCGTGATAGCTGTTGTTAGCATCAAAGTAGAACCACTTGCCATTTGGCATGTACTTCCAACCTGCGTGCAGAGAGCCATCTCCTGTCGCCCAAGACCAAGAATCATCAGCCTGGTGGACCCAGGAATTCTTTGCCATTCCATTAGTCTCATCAAAGTAATAAGACTTGCCTGAAATGGTCCTCTGGCCAAGAGCGGCAGCGTTATGAGTTGCAGCTGCGTCAAAGTACCAAACTTTACCATTTGGCGTAGTAAACCAGCCAGAAACAGCAATTCCCCTAGCATCAAAATAATGCCAGCCATCATCGTCTTTAAGCCATCTGCTTACATAAGCAGTGCCGTTGTCATCAGAATACATCCATCCTTCAGCAGCTCTGCGCCAGCCATAGGATTCTTTAATCTTAGCGTCATAGTTTGTCTGGCGGGTTACTTCTTGACCATCAGAAGATCTTGCTGTGATATACAGGGTGTAACGGCCGCTAGCAGGAAGTGTAAAGGTAGATGAAGTTGCCGTAGTGTTAGATGCAACCGTTACCTTTGTTCCATCTGGACCAACATAGCTGTAAGTAAATGTTGCGTCAGTAACTACGCCAGTAAGAACTGGCTTTAAAGTGACATCGTTATCCTTTTGAGCTACTGAAACACTACTCATGCTCCACCAGGTATCAGAACTGTACATTTCCCAAATTGCCCATGCATCTGCCCAGCCAATGTAGTCAATCTTGGAATTATCGCCAAGGTCTTTAAACTCAGCAGCATGTGCTGGATTAGAAATGAATTGATGCTCAATAATTACGCCAAGAATTCCCTTTTGACGAGCATAGCGGACAATACCGTAATAATCAGACTCATCGCCATTCTCGTAATAGTCTGTTCCGTATTGGTCGTTGTAGCCACGTTCTGTTGCGCCGTCACCGCGGGTAACAATACCAACTTTATTTCTGAGGTAATAGTTAACCTTACCGGCAAAAATTTGACCGGAGAGATAAAGGTCATAGTTGTAGCTTACCTTATGAGGAACAAGTACCTCTGAGCCCGTTGCAGATGCAGGGCCGGCATTGTAGTGAAGCGAGATGATGGCACAAGCGTTTGCGTCAACAGCACGCTGTACGCGCGTCTTGATCGATGGATCCTCGTGTTCTCCACGAACAACAACAACCTGTACACCCCATTTTTCCAGATACTTCTTGGCGTACATGGCAGTTGCCCAAGCCAGATCTCCCTCTTTGAGTCCAAAGTAGGTAGCACCTGGATCTCTGCCTTCAAGGCCATCACTGTGACCTGGGTCAAGCGCAATAGGTCTGCCAGTTGCACGAGCAAGTGCTACGGCATCTTTTAGTGATTCACTCTGGATAATGTTTCCTTGGGCATCCATTGTGGTGTAGGTAGTTGCATATGCGCTTTGAACTGTTGTTGTAAACAATGCTGTGACAACAAAGAACAAAACAGCAAGCAATTTACCGCGAGTATTAAATAAGCTGCGTTTCATGCGGTCCTCCGAAAAGTATTGGTTTACTCCTCTTCATACTTGCTAAAAGTTTACACTAGACTGGCACGTCAACAATAAAAAACACAAGCTCACCGCAACTTGATTGGAACTCTGTGATTTTCTCGACACTTGAAGATATTCTTGCAACAGATTTTGAAGCAGCAATCTTTGATTTTGATGGCACTATTGCTCATACGCATCATATTTGGAAGCTTGTTGACCAGGAGTTTTTTGAGTCGCGAGGAATTCCTTATACACCAGAAATTGGCAAGATTCTCTCCCCTCTTGGATTTGAAAAGGGAGCCGAATGGGCAATTGCCACCTATGGGCTAAAGGAAGATCCAGAAGAAATTGTTGCCGAGTGGAAAGAGCTTAGTAAAAGCTTCTTTGTAAACTCCGTGCAGCTTAGACCTGGTGTTGTTGATTTTATTGGCAAGTTACAAGAAAAAGACATCCCTACTGCATTGGCAACTGTCAACGAGCCGGAGCTTCTTGCTCTCCTTGAACCTCGTTTACATCTATCCACTCTGTTTGATACTCAGGTGTTTGCAGCAGATGTTGGATCTGCAAAAGATGAGCCTCATCTGTATCTTGAGGTGCTTAAACGCCTTAATACTCCAGCCGAGAAAACAATTCTGTTTGAAGACATTCCACTGGCTCTTCAGACAGGAAATTCTGTTGGCCTTATCACCTGTGCTGTTAATTGTGATGATGAGCATCAAGATATCGAGAAACTCTCTGAACTTGCCGACCTTACCATCAAGCATTGGTATTAAAGCTCTTGGTAACTGTAACTGTAAAAATAGCGATGTAACAAAAAAGGAGACCCGAAGGTCTCCTTTTGATGGTAGTGTTCGCAAGTACTAGATCTTGTGGACGCTAGAAGCCTGGAGCTTACCGTTCTGGCCGGTGGTAATCTCAAACTCGACAGGCTGACCCTCATCGAGAGTCTTGAAACCGTCCATCTGAATCTCGGAGAAGTGTACGAACAGATCGTCGCCATCCTCACGAGAGATGAAGCCGTAACCCTTGTCTGGATTAAACCACTTTACAGTACCCTGAGCCATTTCGTGCCTTTCTTTCTTAGCCCCGCAGGGCAAAACTGCGCCTGTGGAGCGCGATACCGTGACGTTTAGCCACATGAAATATAATAACCTTAATCAACAACTTATGTGGCGAGAAACCACTCATGGAGATTTTCACACCATCTACCGGAAGAGCCACAGGTAATCAAGCTGTTTTCCAGCATTTATTTATGGATATATCTGCTATTAAACGTTTTTTATCTCATTAGTTGAGCATTTTTTCATAGAAGATAGAGAATTTGTATAGGATTAATTTACGGGAACAATAACAGACATATCAAACTATTATTTATATAGAAAGTTATCCCTTCAAAAAAGGATATGCCCATGAAAAAGAAGACATGTTTGTCCAGCAGGCCTTCAATGCAAAAGCTCATTGCAGTTGCTTCGTTGAGTGCAGCTCTACTTTGCGGACTCCACGCTACTCCTGCTCTTGCAGAGACTACTGATACTTCCACAGTAAGTGCTCCTGAATCAACTTCTAAATCCTATTATCCAAAGTGGAAAAAAGTTGATGGAAAGGTATATTTTTATACTGAAGATGGAACTATTCTAAAAAGTCAGTGGATTACTTATGACAGTCATCAATACTATGTAGATGAAACAGGTGCAGCAGCATCTGGTTTCTATACTACACCTGATGGCAAAACCTGGTATTTTGAGCCAGAGACATGGCTACCGCACGCTAGATATGGCTTATTTTATATTCTCGAAAATAAAAATACTCCTAATTATCACTACACTTACTACTACGTAGATAAAGATAACGGCTTGATAAAAAACAATTGGGTTAAAACAGATAAGGGTTGGAGCTGGGCAGGCGCTGATGGTCGTTTTACTGAAGGATGGTTTACTGCTCCTAATGGTAAAACCTGGTATTTAACTAGTGAAATTGGTTCGGGTGTTCCGGTTATTGCTAAATCAGTTCCGGTCGATGGAAAGCTGTACTTCTTTGATACTTCGACAGGACTTTTACGAAATTCTTGGGTAAATTTGGGCCATGGTGTAGAAGCTTGGTATTGGGCTGGTCCAGATGGCGCTGCTATCTCTGGCTGGTTTAAAACTCCAGATGGCAAAACTTGGTATGCCGACCCAGAACATTACAATACAGTAGTAATGGGCGGAATAGATATTGATGGTAAATATTATTTCTTTGATCACAGTAATGGCCTTGTTACCCATGGTTGGATTGAGGATGATGGTGAATGGGCTTGGATTGAAACAGTTGGCTCTGTTTATTCTGGCTGGAAACACATGCCAAATGGTAAGTGGTTCTATTTTGATGAAAATGGAGAATTTCCTTTGCTTAAGAAAGGTGTCTTCACTATTTCTAGCGGAACTTATTACGTTGACGTAAATGATGGAATGACCGCTAACGATTGGGTGCAGCTCCCTAATGGCGGTTGGGCTTGGGCACAGTCGAGCGGTGCATTTGCTTCTGGTTGGTACACCACACCAAATGGCAAAACTTGGTATTTTGATCCATCAGATCCGCAGCATCCTGCAATAATTGGTGAGACTGAAATTAACGGTCAATCTTATTATTTTGATTCAGGCTATGGTCTTCTGAAAAATGGATGGGTTCATAGAGCTGATGGTTCTTGGTCTTGGGCTGGAGAGAGTGGGGCGCTTCAATCAGGTTGGAAGCATATGCCTAATGGCAAGTGGTTCTACTTTGATCCAAAAGACCCTTATCATCGTATGCTTGTTGGTGTCATCCAAACTTCTAGTGGAACCTACTACATTGACGAATCCGCTGGTATGACCGCTAACAGTTGGGTACAGCTCCCAGAAGGCGGTTGGGCTTGGGCACAGTCAAGTGGCGCATTTGCTTCTGGTTGGTATACCACGCCAAATGGCAAGACTTGGTACTTTGATTCAGCAAAACCAAGCCATCCTGCTTATACTGGAGAACACACTATTGATGGTAAAGACTATTACTTTGATGCTGGATATGGTCTTGCTCGCAATCAGTGGATTACCCGTTCCGATGGCGTAAGACGCTGGGCTGGACCAGACGGCGTACTTACTGAATACAAGCGCTAAACCAGTTTGAGTTGCTCTTTATTACCTGGATTTATTGGAGTTAAAACAATGGAGAAGAAGATGCGTTTTTCCTACAGACCTTCTACACAGAAGCTTATTGCGGTTGCTTCGTTGAGTGCGGCTCTACTTTGCGGACTCCACGCTGCTCCTGCTCTTGCAGAGACAACTGATACGTCTACAGTAAATGCTCCAGTTGTAACAACTGAAACTACCGCAACAGCTGAAAATACTTCTCCTGCAGCACCTGAAAACTCTCAGCCTGCTTCACCTGCAGCACCAACGACAACTGCTCCAACAACAAACCAGACACCTGCTGCCCCAACAGAGAATACAACGCCAACTCCTCAGTCTTCTGGATGGAGACAAGAAAACGGCCAATTCCACTATTACAAAGAAGATGGAACACTTGTCACAAGCCAGTGGATCAAAGATGATTCTGGTTGGCACTATGTAGACGCTGCTGGTAATGCAGTCAAAGGTTTGTACACAACACCTAATGGAAAAACTTGGTATTTTGATCCAACTGACCCGCAGCATAAGGCAATCTTCGGTGAAGTTGAAATTGATGGTAAGTTTTACTACTTTGATTCAACAAACGGACTTGTAACAAATGGATGGGTATATCGTTCAGCAAGTTCTTGGTCATGGGCAACTGAAGATGGTACTTACTATTCTGGATGGAAGCATATGCCTAACGGCAAGTGGTTCTATTTTGATCCAGAAGAACCTCGTCATCGTATGTTAATTGGAACAATTCAGGTTTCTGGTACCTCATATTACATTGATGAATATGCAGGTATGATTTCTAACAGTTGGATTCAACTACCAACTCGTGAGTGGGCTTGGGCTCAAAAAAATGGCGCTCTTGCCTCTGGTTGGTTTAACACACCAAATGGTAGAACTTGGTACTTTGATCCATCTGTTCCACAGCATCCAGCGCTTATTGGCAACGTCGAAATTGACGGCACATATTATCATTTCGATGAAAACTATGGAATCCTTAGAAATAGTTGGATTCACAATGATGATGGTTCATGGTCTTGGGTAGATTCTTATGGCTCATTCTATTCAGGTTGGAAACATTTCCCAAATGGTAAATGGTTTTACTTTGATCCAGAAGACTCAATTCATCGCATGAAAACTGGACTTTTCCAACTTCCTAGCGGTTCATATTACGTTGATGAAAATGCTGGTATGACTTCAAGTAATTGGGTGTCCCTACCAGACGGAAATTTGTCCTGGGCTCAATCTAGCGGCGCGCTTGTCTCTGGATGGTTTACTACTCCTGGCAATAAAACATGGTACTTTAATCCATCTTCAATTGACCATGCCGCATACGTTGGAGAGCATTCAATTGATGGAAAGAATTACTACTTTGATAAAAACTATGGTCTAGCAAAAAATGAATGGGTTACTCTTTCAAATGGTGTAAAACGTTGGGCAGGTCCAGACGGAGTACTGACTGGATTCATTTCTCCCGAAGGGGTCTTCTCTACAGATGACGGTTCACAGCCAACAGGAACGGTACATCTTCCAGGATTGACTGTAAACGTTGGCTCTGACCATAAAATTAAGACGGGATGGTTAAAAGAAAATAGTAAAGATTTTTACTATCTTTCTAATGGTGCACCAGCAGATGGATGGCTTAATATTCATGGAACTTGGTACTATTTTAGTTCCAATGGAGAAAAACAAACTGGTTGGATTAATTCAAAGGGCAGTTGGTACTTCCTTGATTCTGACGGCAAGATGAAAACCGGATGGATTAAAGATAACGGCAAGGACTACTATCTCAGTAATAATGGTTCCATGCAAACTGGTTATGTATCCTGGGGTGGAAAACTGTATTGGTCAGCTGCTGATGGCGCCATGGAGGAGCAGCCTTGCTACTACCCCGACATGTATCGTTATGCGCAGAACTATTACAGCGCTACTAACTGGCTCATCCAGATTGATACTACCGGCAATCGCTTTGCTGTATATAGGGGCTCGCACGGCAACTGGGTTGTTTGGTACGAATGGCAGTGCACTACAGGAGCACCAGGCATGTGGACTCCTCATGGTCAATTTACCGTAGGTAACAAGGGTCTCTACTTTGGCTCTGGCTTTAGATGCTGGTATTACACGACCATTTCTGGTGAGTATCTTATTCACTCCATTCTCTATAACTCCGACGGTTATACCGTCCGTGATGGTAGGCTTGGATACAACGGTTCCCACGGTTGCGTACGCCTTGCAACAGAAAATGCTAAGTGGGTTTATGACAACATCCCTTATGGAACTAAGATTGTCATTTGGTAATCCAACTAGTTACATCGCTCAATAGCAATAAACCCCAACTCATATTGAGCTGGGGTTTATTTGTTAGCTTATAAAATGTGGTTACGCAAAATACTTTGCTTCAAAATCCTTAAATTGCTCTGGAGTAGCGTTTTGATCTACCGAGAAGGACTGTGCAACCGCTACGGCCTGCTGTCTTCTGAGACCAGCCTTATCCTCGTCTCCTAGTTGCTCATAAACGTGAGAGAGCCTGTCGAGGGCATACACCACATACTCTGCAACTGAATCAGCTACGCCGGAGAGCAACATCATCGTTACAAGAGAGTCTGGCGAAAGCGCAAGAGCAGTCTCTGGGCTCAAATCAATGAGCTCTGCAACAGCTGCCTCTACCCCATCGAGTGACTCTTCAGTTTGAGTCTCTAAAGCATTTCCCAAACCTGCTGTGACCGTTGAAGTAAAGTCATCGATTACTTCCAAAATGTAATCACGTTGAAGCATTTTGTTCCAATCTACTAGTTAGTAGGAACAGGAATACGTAAGTGATCAAATGCAGCATGCGTTGCCTGTCTACCTTGAGGTGTTCTAATGATAAGCCCTTGCTGCAAAAGATATGGCTCATAAACATCTTCAAGTGTAGACGGATCCTCTGAGACTGCACTTGCAATGGTTGTGAGACCAACCGGACGACCTCTGAACGTCTCACAAAGCGCACGTAAAACACGTACGTCCATTACATCTAGACCAAGCTCATCAATCTCAAAGAATGAAAGCGCTTCTGAGGCTACCTGCCAGGTAATAGTACCTTCAGCTTTAACTTGTGCGTAATCTCGTACGCGTTTTAACAGACGATTTGCCAAGCGTGGTGTGCCTCTTGATCGAGAAGCAATTTCAGCAGCTCCCTGCTCATCAACTTCTACATCAAGGATGTTTGCCGAGCGCATGACAATAGTCTGAAGCTCAGGAACAGTATAGTAATCAAGGCGATAAGAAATACCAAAACGATCGCGCAAAGGACCAGTCAAAAGTCCCGTTCTTGTTGTTGCAGCCACAAGGGTAAAGCGTGGAATATCAAGCCTGATTGACCTTGCCGCAGGACCTTTGCCAATAACAATATCTAAGAAAAAATCTTCCATTGCTGGATACAGAATTTCTTCAACCTGGTGATTAAGCCTGTGAATCTCATCAACAAAGAGGATATCTCCCTCTTCAAGATTGGTGAGAATTGCTGCTAAATCTCCTGCTCGCTCAATTGCGGGGCCAGAGGTTGTATGAAGCTTTGAGCCCATTTCTCCTGCTAAAACACCTGCAAGCGTTGTTTTGCCAAGGCCTGGAGGGCCAGAAAAAATAACGTGATCAAGCGGCTCATTGCGGCTTTTTGCAGCCTCAATAAGAACACGGAGATTTGATTTAACACGCTCCTGACCAAGATACTCATCAAGAGTTTTTGGTCGCAAGTTTCTATCTTGCTCCAGGTCTTCTGCCTGAAGTCCACTAGAAACTACACGTTGAGAAGTGTGTCCTGGAAATGGAGCTGGAGTAGACGACGACTCAAATAAGTTATCTGCATCTGCTTCCCACATTAATTACCACTTCCCAAACGCCTTAGTGCATATCCAATAGCAGCTTCAATTGTAATAGCACCAGCCTCTTCATACCCCTCAAGAGCAAGCGTTGCTTCCTGAGAAGTAAAGCCCATTCCAAGAAGAGCCTCAATAGCCTCTGATTCTACAGAGGTTACAGCAGGTTTTGGAATAGCAGCAAAGTCTGCAGGAGACGTAAGACCAACAAGCTGCTTAAGCTCTGCATCTTTTGCGAACACATCAGAAAGTTCAATTACTAAACGCTCTGCCTTCTTCTTACCAAGGCCAGACACGCTCTTAAGACGATTTCCGTCATTGGTAGCAACAATTACCGCAAGTTGCTGTGGCGTAAACGTAGAAAGCACAGAAAGAGCCAATTTAGGACCTACTCCAGAAATTGCACGCAAGCGATCAAAGAGCGCACGCTCTTCTCGCGAAGCAAATCCAAAGAGTTCCATTGAATCTTCTCTGACCACCATACGAGTTAAAACGGTAACGCCTGCTTCACCCGCTTGTGGAAGCGCAGCAGCTGTTGAAGCTGATATACCCAGCTCATACCCAACGCCATTAACGTCGAGAACAGCAACTGAAGGAGTAACGGATACAAGTGTGCCCGTAAGCTGGACAATCATAGTTGTATTCTTCCCTTTCCAAGCGAGGTAGTTCTTACAAGATTAGCGTGACAAACTGCGGCAGCTAAAGCATCTGCTGCGTGATCTGGATGAGGCTGATGATCCAAGCACAATATGTTTTGAACCATATACATAACCTGCTGTTTATCAGCAGCTCCTGTACCAACAACAGCTTGCTTTATCTGCATTGGAGTATATTCTCCAACCGTAAGACCTGCTTTAGAACAAGCGACAATAGCGGCACCGCGAGCATGTGCAGTAGGAATAGCCGATTTAACGTTTTGTCCAAAGTAAATGCTCTCAATAGAAAGAGCTTCTGGTGAAAACTTATCTATAACCTCAACAATCTGGTTATAGATTCTTCCCAAGCGCATATCTATTGGTTCATCTGCGGTTGTAGTTATGCATCCATAGGCGCGTGCACGGCATTCAGAACCCCTTGTCTCTACAATTCCCCATCCAGTGTGAGCAAGACCAGGGTCTATTCCAAGAATTACCATTGCACCTCCTAATATAGAACGTTAGTTCTATATTATCACAGAGTATGAGCAAACGATGCAACTAATTTTCTGAGAAAGGGCCTCTCCACATTTTGGGGTCAACCATGCCAATTTGTGCATCAGATTCTTGTGCCAGCTCTTTTAAAAGCTCCAGCATATCCTTAAAGCCTTCCTGAGCCTCTGTTGAATCAACTGACAACTCAGGCAGATGCATAGAAGCTCCTTGAATTTCTCGCAAAGAATTTCGTAAGGACTCTACCAGGTCGGATTCGGAAGCCTTTGTATCTCTAATTCTGTCTTGCCAGACTGATGCGTGTTGAATTTGGGCATTTATAAGACTCTTTGAAGACATTTCCAGAACCTCAGTGGTATTTCTGCGGTCTTTTTGGCGGGCGTGGAGCATAGAAATAATTGCTTTGACCTCGTCAACCTTTCCCATTTCTTCCACAATGGCAGAAATGCTCTTATTCCACTCAAGATAGCTGGTAAGCACGTAATCAACAAACTCGATGCGTTCTTGAGGTGTTGGTGCAGCATTTTCTAGCCCATCAGTTACAACCTCAGAGATATTCTCGAGAACTGCATGGTCAATAGCTGGCGAGAAGGTATTTCTTACCCTTGCAAGGTCAACAATATCTGCATGATACATATCCCCTAGAGGCCACAGAGAGTGTGCACTAGAAATCTCTGTTCCCTTGAGCGCAAGGATGGTCTTATCGGCAGTCTCAAGCGTTAAGTAATTGTGCTGGTCAGCATATGCGTAGCCGTATGCACTCACCAATTTTGTATCGGTAAATGTCGAGAAAACCGCGCTATCCACAGTAACTTTATTAACCCGAAGTCTTGCAGTAAGCAACTCCGCAGCGCTTGTTGCTCGAGAATCTTTATTTGGAAGCAACAGTACGTGGACGCGCATAGGACCTAAAGCGTCTGAAGCAAGTGCCAAAGTAACAAGTGAGTTAAGCGAACCATCAACCGCAATAAAAGCACCGTTAAACCCAGACTTTACCGTGTAGTCTCGCACTCCTGTAGCCAATACGCCCCATGTAGTAAGCGCGCTGTTATAGACACCCGCAGTATCTTCTCTATCAAAGTTTTCGATAGTATCTTGGTCAACCTCGCAGACAACCATATCTTCTGAGAATGAGGCTGCTTGTTTGACCAAATCTCCTGAAGGAGACAAGAAGAAGCTTGAACCACAAAACACCTGGTTACCATAGGCGCCAACAGCGTTTGCAGCGATAAGCCAGCTATCAAACTCCTCAACATCTCCCAGATAGCGGCTTTCTGCCACCGCCATGCCCATGGCGGACGACGAATCATCAACAGCAAAGCCAAAATACGGCAGATAAATGACAGCATCTAACGAGTCGTCGACATCTTGCCACGCGTCAAGATCGTCGTAGGTAAAAGCAACGCCAAACGTAAGGCCGCCTGCTTCAAATTTTGCGAGCTCAAAGGTATTCTCGCCAGATGTTTGTGCAGAGCTAGCAGAACGAGCAAGAGCGCTCATGTGCGCTATCTGGGCAGTCAATTTCAGCGGAGTTACGGCTCCGTTTCTAACGAGAAGGGCCTCGCTCGCTGCACTTCCATCAAACTCTGTTACAACAGGAATAAGGGCCGCAATTGGAAGCTTTTCTGAAAGCGAGTTGATAATCTCCGAGAGGTCCGCAAAAAGTCCTTCTATGTCAGCCTCTGGCACGCTTAGCAGCCCTGTAAGAGTTGGCGCAGGATAAATGACTAGCTCAGCACCTTGCTGTTGAGCTCTCTGAGCATATTCCAGCATGGTCTGAGCGGTAAACTCGAAGTCTCCGGCCTGAGTATTCATTTGTGCAACTGCTATGCGCATACCATTCCTATCATAAAGTGCTTAATTTGTTTTTACCCAAAAACAAACAGGTGTAGTAAGAAAAAACGGAGCTGCAGGTAGCAGCTCCGTTTGACCTTAATAAGCTAGTGCTTATTGTTGAGTCAATAGACTTAGAGAGAAGCCTTCCAAAGACCATGAAGGTTGCAATACTCATAAGCCTCTGCCTCAACACCCTCTTCAAGAGTGAAGGTAGCAACTGGCTCCTGGCCAGGTTTAAGCTGTGCAAACTGAGCGCCGTTCTCAGAAACAAGAGCAATGAACTCAATGTAGTGCTCTTCGAGCATTGGATGAGCAACCTCACCAACACGGACGGTAACGGTGTTGCCCTCACGAGTAACAAATGGAACGTGCTTCTCAGCTGCACCGTCAGTAACGCCAGCCTGGAGAAGCTCAAGGTCTGCTGCCTCTACGTTGCCTGCGACACCGTAAACAACAGCGCCTGTCTCCTTGTTGCGATAAAACTTTGCGTCGATCATTTTTTCTCCTCTCACGACATCCGAAGATGTCAGAATTTCTTAGCAAGTGCTACTTAAATAGTAACAGTTATTACTTAAGAGTAACCTGCAAATTTAGAATCGACAAAATCTAAACAATCTGTGCGTATCCGCTTTGACCAATAAAATCTTTAAGCTCGGTCAAAAGAACCATGCTACGTCCATCAATCCTGGTAGGAATTTCCATGCGCATAACATCGCCCATGTCTGTTTCTACCCTAATCTCAATACAGTCCATGCCGGGATAGCGCGAGAAGATCTGTCCAAGTGTCTCGATAGCCTGTCTTTGAAGTTGAGAAGCAGGCATATGAATAACGAGTGTCTTTGGTGTGTTGTTAGCACTGTTAAGCTCAATAGGATTAACCTCTTGAGCAATAACCTGGTCTCCTCTATCAGAGCGCTCAAGCTTTCCAAGAACAGAAATGAAGATGTCGCTCTGGCTCTCGCCAGTCTCTGGGTCAACATCTCCAGCAAGAAGTCTTGCAGCCTTCTTGTAGAGCTTAGGGAACATGACAATAGTGACGCTACCCTCCATGTCTTCAAGCGTAACAATTGCCATTGGATCGCCGTTTTTTGTAGTGCGCTTCATAACATTAGTAACCATGCCCGCAAAGCGAATAGGTTTACCTTCTGGAACTTTGAACTGCTGAGACATAGCACCGTTAGGAAGCTGAACCTCTACATTCTCTTCAATTTCTGCAAGGGCATAATCTCTGCTCTTAGCGAGGGCGTACTCGTATGGACGAAGTGGATGATCAGAGACATAAATGCCTAAGACCTCGTACTCTTTAGTAAGCTTGAAACGCCTATCCCACTCAACACCATCTGGCTCTGGGACACTATCGCTAAAACCGGAACCCTCTACTTCTGCAAACATATCAAACATAGAGAACTGGCCAACAGCCTTATCTTTTTGACGCTTAGTAGCAGCATCAATAATGTTTTGTGGGTTGTTCTTATCCACAAAACTCATCATCTGCATACGGGTATAGCCTGTTGAGTCAAAAGCTCCTGCTTTGATAAGAGCTTCAACAACATTGCGCTTTGCCTGACTTGCATCAACACGATCGACAAAATCATGAATGTTGGCAAAAGGACCACCTTTTTGGCGCTCAAGCATAATGGCTTCACCAACACCAGCTCCTACGCCGCGGATTCCCGCAAAGCCAAAACGAATACCCTCTTTAGTAGCCGTAAAGTCTTTACCGGACTCGTTGATATCTGGTGGAAGAATCTTGATGCCCTCATGACGGCAAGCGCTTACGTAGTGAACAATCTTATCCGTCTTGCCCATGTACGAGGTAAGAACTGCTGCCATAAACTCATGTGGATAATGCGCTTTAATCCATGCGGTCTGCATAACAAGAATTGCATAGCCAGCAGAGTGAGACTTGTTGAATGCATAAGATGCGAACTCAAGAACATCGTCCCAAATGCTTTCTGCAACCGAACGATCAAATCCATTACGAACTGCGCCGTTTTTCCAGTGAGCCTCCATGGTCTCATCAGTACCGTCATCCCAGTGCTGGACAACTTCCTGCATGAGTTTGATCTTCTTTTTTGCTACTGCTTTTCTGACCTTGTCAGACTCGCCTGCGGTAAAACCAGACATCTTCATAGAAATCTGCATAACCTGCTCTTGGTAGACCATGGTTCCGTAGGTTTCTTCCAAGATATCGTGAAGACGTGGATCGTAATCTTTGACTTCTTCTCTACCGTTCATACGGTTGATATAGCTGGTAACCATACCTGCGTTAAGAGGACCAGGACGATAAAGAGCGATAAGTGCGACGATGTGCTTATATTCTGTTGGTCTCATGCCCTTAATGGTTGCAGTCATACCTGCAGACTCAACCTGGAAAACACCAGCAGTTCTGCCTTCTCTAAGAAGTCTATAAATTTCTGGATCAGTAAACGGAATGTTATCTACATCGATATCAATACCGTAGTTATCCTTCACGTTTTTGATTGCACGAGAAATAACCGTTAGGGTTCTCAGTCCCAAGAAGTCCATCTTAAGAAGGCCCATGTCTGCGACAGAGTGGCCCTCGTACTGCGTAATTTCTACGCCGCCCTTGGTATCTACCTTGGTGGGAACGTGGTCATTTACAGGCGTAGGAGCAATCAAGACCGCACAAGCATGCACACCCTCACCACGATGCAAGCCCTCAATAGACAGAGCTGCATCAATGATTCTTCTAGCATCAGGGTCATTCTCGTACGCATCTTCAAAATCAGC
Source organism: Lancefieldella sp. (assembly GCF_057237245.1). Classification (NCBI taxonomy): domain Bacteria; kingdom Bacillati; phylum Actinomycetota; class Coriobacteriia; order Coriobacteriales; family Atopobiaceae; genus Lancefieldella; species Lancefieldella sp. The sequence goes on along the minus strand of NZ_DBHHJM010000010.1, from coordinate 18,921 downwards.
AGAATACTGATCAGCGCCTTTTTGGCCTTCTTGAGCCTTATGAAGAACAAACTTAAGGTGAGCGTTAGGATCTCCTGGAATCATCTTAGAGAGGCGCTGACCCATATAAACGGGGTAACCCAGAACGCGGCACGCGTCATTTATTGCCTGTTTTGCCTTGATGGTCGAGTACGTAATAACGTGAGAAACACGCTCAGATCCATAAATCTGACGGACGTGCTCAACAACCTCAAGACGACGCTCATCGTCGAAGTCCATATCAATATCTGGCATCTCTGAACGCTGTGGAGACAAGAACCTCTCAAACATGAGGCCATTCTCAAGAGGGTCAAACGAGGTAATATCCATAGCGTATGCAACAATAGCGCCTGCTGCAGAACCACGACCCGGCCCTACGCCAATACCATTCTCTTTTGCCCAGCGGACATACTCCTGAACAATCAAGAAGTAATCTGCAAAGCCCTTTTTGCAGATGATGTCATATTCATACTCAAAACGGTCTTTAACGTTAATCTCGTTGATGACAACGTTTTGCCAATCATCTCCATAACGTCTTGCAAGACCAAGCTCACACTCTTTTCTAAAGCGCTCCTCTGAGGTCTCTCCCTCTGCCAAGTCTGGGAACTTTGGCAGATACATGTGAGTCCAGTCCAGCTCATAGTTGCACTTATTTGCAACCTCAATGGTGTTCTCGATAGCTTCTGGACACCACGAGAAAATCTGGCGCATTTCTTGCTCACTCTTAAGGTAGAACTCGCTGCCTGTCATGCGCTTGCGGTTCTCATCATCAACGCGAGCGCCTGAACCAATGCAGGAAGCAATATCTTGAACGCTTGCATCCTCTTTAGTGAGATAGTGGTTATCGTTGGTAGCAACTACCTTAATACCAAGGTCATGACCCATCTTTACAATACGCTCAGCAAGGGTTCTATCGGTATAGCCGCCCCAGCTTGGATCAGACAAACCGTGGTCTTGAATCTCTAGGTAGAAATCATCTCCAAAGATATCTTGATAGATTTTTGCCCAACGCTCTGCTTCTTCTGGACGACCTTCAAACAACATACGGGGAATGATGCCAGAAACACAAGCTGAAGTGCAGATAATTCCCTCGTGATAACGCTTGAGCATCTCAAGCGTAGTGCGTGGCTTGTAATAGAACATATCTTTTGAGCCCGCCTCTGACATCATCTTCATCAGATTGACATAGCCGGTCTCATTTTTAGCAAGCAGGATAAGGTGATAACGTACCTGCTTAGTGCCCTTCTCAATACAATCATCAAGAATGAAATAAGCTTCACAGCCAAAAATTGGCTTAATAAGTGGGGATGGTTTATTGGCTTTTACTGCCTTAATATCATGTGTTTGATTCCAAATTTGAACGTCAGAAGCCCACTGAGCATGAACCTTATCATGCTCACCAGCATTGGGATCATCTGCAGGAGGCTCTTCTAGATCCCAGCCCTTTTCAAAACATTCCACATCATGGCACCACTGGCCAAAGTCTTTAAGCGCCTCATTGTACTTGCGGCATGCAAGGTCAAAATCTGGAATTCCAAAGAGATACCCATGATCAGTAAGAGCAAGTGCTGGCATACCAAACTCTACAGCTTTACTAACCATGTCTGGGACACGGCTAGCTCCATCAAGAATGGAAAAATCTGAGTGGTTGTGGAGGTGAACAAATGCCATCTTTTTCTACGCTCTTCTCTTTGTGCTTCAAAATTTGTTCTTTTACCAAGGGCTCTTAATTTCTTTGTATAGTGTAGCCGATTCGCCGGACAATAACTACTAATACAAACATATGTTCTATGTGCTAATACTTCTATTGCCGCTGGTAAATTGGATGAAAATATTTTCTCGCCAATTTCATAACGTCACAAAATCTCTCTTAGTTGGCGTAGACCATCCGTTCAAAAATTTCTCAAAATAAAAGTTTCAAACTGGTAACTCTTAGACTAGGGACACCTTAATTGGGAATATAGTTTTTGTATTACCTATTCCAGTTAAGGAGATCACATGGATCAGATGAAAAGCATTTCCTTTGACGACATTGCAGCGGCTCAGAAGAACTTTGAGTCCGACCGCGCTCACACAGTAGCTAAAAATGCTGCTACCAGCGCTGGTGTTAGAAAAGCAGCTCGTGTACCAGAAGGTGTTGCCCTCAATCCTCTTACCTTTGATGTTGAGGTAAAGCAGGGTGACCGCACTAATCAGAAGCGCTCTGGTCGTTGCTGGATGTTTGCATCACTTAATACGTTTAGATATCGCATCATCAAGAAATACAACCTCTCCACTTTTGAGCTTTCCCAGGCATATCCACTGTTTTGGGACAAGATGGAGAAGTCCAACTGGTTCCTTGAGAACATTCTGGATACCCTTGATGAGCCTCTAAATGGCCGTCTTGTATCCTTCCTGCTTACCGACCCAATTGGCGACGGTGGCCAGTGGGATATGTTTAAGAGCCTCGTAAAGAAGTACGGTGTAGTTCCAAAGAGCGCTATGCCAGAGACTGCTAACTCCTGCAACACCCACGAGATGGACGCATACCTTACCCGCTATCTTCGTAGTGCTGCAAAGCGTCTTCGTGAGACCGCAACAGCTGGCGAGTCCCTCGAGTCTCTGCGCGAGATGAAGAAAGAGATGATGGAGGACGTCTACACGCTGCTGGTAACTTGCCTGGGTCAGCCTCCTGTATCTTTTGAGGCACGCCTGCGCGATAAGGACGACAACCTCGCTCTTTCTGGCACCTTTACCCCTCAGGAGTTCTTCGCTGAGACTGTTGATATGAATCTTGATGATTACATCTCAATCATCTCTGCACCAACCGCAGATAAGCCTTTCAACCACACCTATACCGTTTCCCGCTTGGGCAACGTTGTTGAGGGTGGCGGCGTTCGTTACCTCAACCTTGAGATTCCTGAGCTCAAGCGCCTTGCTGTGGCTCAGCTTAAGGACAACCTGCCTGTCTGGTTTGGTTGTGACGTTGCTCAGTCCTACCTTCGCGAAGAGGGCATCATGGATACCCGTGCGCTTGACGTTGACGGCCTCTTTGGCTTCCCTGTTGAGGGCGCACTTGACCGTGCTGAGCGCCTTGACTACGGCGAGTCTCTGATGACTCACGCTATGGTTCTTGAGGGTGTTAACTTTGACGCAGAGGGCAACACTACCCTTTGGAAGGTTGAGAACAGCTGGGGTAAAGACCACGGCCGCGATGGCTTTGATACCATCTCTGACCCTTGGTTTGACGAGTACGTCTACCAGATTGTTGTTGACAAGAAGTACCTCACTCCTGAGCAGCTCAAGACCTTTGAGACCGAGGAAGCAACCGTCCTCGAGCCATGGGACCCAATGGGCTCTCTTGCAACGCTTCGCTAAGGTACAAACCATCTGGCGAGAAGATCGGTCTTCTCGCCAGGTTTTTTCTAAACGCTACAAACAAAAGGAGCCTCAATGGCTGATCAGACCGTAAATCCACAGTGGGCAAACGAGGAAACCGCTGCATTTAGTGCAGACCGTGCTAACCGCGTTGCTCGCAACTCCGTAACCTCTATGGGCGTTTCCGCAGCTGCTCGCGACATCACCACCATGCGCACCTACGCTGACACCTACGGTGTTGCTGTTGCAAAGACGGGCGACGTCACCAACCAGCGTCAGAGCGGTCGCTGCTGGATGTTCTCTTCTTTCAATGTGCTTCGCCAGGAGGCAATCAAGAAGCTTGACGTTGATACCTTTGAGTTCAGCCAGGCATATGGCATGTTCTACGACAAGCTTGAGAAGGCAAACTCTGCACTTGAGTACATCATTCAGACTGCTGACCAGCCAACCGATTCTCGTGTTGTCAACACACTTCTGACCGAGGGCATTGGCGATGGCGGCTACTACTCATTTGCTATGAGCTTGGTTGAGAAGTACGGCCTGGTTCCTAAGGACGCCATGCCAGAGACTGCTTGCTCCAAGAACTCTACACAGATGGATGAGCGCATTGACCGCCTGTTCAGAAAGAGTGCTGGCGAGCTTCGCGCAGCATACGCAGCTGGCAAGTCTCAAGACGAGCTTCGTGCGCTTAAGCAGGAGCAGCTCAAGGGCTTCCACCAGATTCTGTCCGTCTGCCTCGGCGAGCCACCTCTGACCTTTGATTTTGAGTGCAAGGTTGGCAAAAACGCACAGGTAGATAAGGCAAAGCTTTCTCCTGTTGAGCCAAGCAAGGCTTCTGACAACAAGGACAAAAAGGACGGCGAGAAAGACGAGGAGGGCACTCAGATTCTTCGCGACTTTGGCATTACTCCTCTTGAGTTTGCTGAGCGCTATTGTGGCGTTGATCCTCGTGGCTTTGTCCAGCTCATTTCTGTCCCAAGCAAGAAGTATCCTTACGGCAAGGTATATCACCCAACCTTCATCGATACCGTTTTAGGCGGCATTAAGACTCGCTTCTTAAACGTTGAGCCAGAGGTTCTTGAGGCAGCTACCATTGCTTCTTTGAAGGATGGCAACCCTGTCTGCATGGCCTGCGACGTTATGCAGGAGTTCCCTCGCCACAATGAGGACTTCAACTACGTCCTCTCAACCGACACCATGGATTACAACGGCCTCTTTGGCGTTGATTTTGACATGGATCGCGCCTCAATGATTGAGAACTATGAGACTTCCCTTACCCACGCAATGACCTTCCAGGGTGTTGAGCTTGATAAGGACGGCAAGGCTAAGCAGTGGCGCATTGAGAACAGCTGGGGTAAGGACTCCGGTAAGGACGGCTACCTCATCATGAGCGCAGACTGGTTCCGCCTCTACGGTGGCGAGGCTGATGTTCGTCGTCAGTACGTTCCAGAGGACCTGCTCAAGGTTTGGGACGAGGGCGAAGATGTCCAGATTGATTTCTGGGAGAACCTTGGCTACTCCCTTGGTGGCCGTAACCGCAAGTAAGGTACGTGCAACCACAGCCTACTAAGCACGCACATAAAAGCACCCATGGCCGGTACAGAATTTTCTGTGCCGGCCTTACTGGTCTATACTGAAAAGCATAAGCTTATTTAGGAGACCCTCATGAAATACATTTCAAAAGAGCGCGTCATATTACGAGCTACTATCCTAGTGTTCTTTTTATTAATCTGGTATTGCGATTCCAGAGGCATGCTTCCAGAAAATGGTCGCACTATCCTTACTATTCTTTTATTCGGTATTTTTTGGTTTATCGAGGCTAGATTTATTAAACCCACTAGAACAGATCAAAATGCGCCGCGGAGACCTCGGCTGTAATCTTTCCAGCACTGAGCTCTGTCAGCGCATCCGTAAACGCCGCTTCTTCTCCGCACCTAAAGTCTATGGCGAGAAAAACGTCCGCTCCAAACTCTGCCGTTATTACCTTGCCGCCGGTATCTGAGACCAGGCGTTGAATCTGCTCATACAGGTTATACGGGACCGACAACTCCACCCTCACAACCTGCAGCATTTCCTGAACAGTAGATGCTTCCTCAGCAGCAGCCAAAGCCTCTTGAGTTGCTGCCGTATACGCACGAACAAGTCCACCAGGTCCCAAAAGCGTTCCGCCAAAGTAGCGTGTGACAACGCAGCAGACGTTCTTAAGCTCCGCTCCGCGCAATACCTCCAGCACCGGCATCCCCGCCGTTCTGGAAGGCTCTCCGTCGTCGGAGGCACGCTCTGTGCCGTCCTCCAATATCCACGCAGGAACGTTGTGGCGAGCATTGTAGTGCTTTGCTCTTACCCTGGCGAGAAACTCTTGCGCTTCTGTCTCTGTCTCTACATGACAAAGCTGGGCTATGAAGCGGCTTTTTCTGTCTTCAAAAAGACCTTCCGCAACAAAGTCCAGCTTGAGTGTCTTGTAGGATATGTCAGACATAGAGCAACTGCAGTGCCGCAGTTATGCGAGCACACAGACCTTCTCGCCAGCAGAAACCAGCTGGTCTGCAGAGGCAAGAATCTCTACATTGCTGTACTCGCTAGAGTTAGTGATAGCAAGAATGACTACCTCAGGATGGCCCGCATCCTTAACCTTATCCAGGTCAAACGTCATGAGTGGCTGACCAACCTCAACGCGCTGATCCTGCTCGACAAGAGCAGTAAAGCCGTCGCCCTTCATCTCAACGGTATCAACACCCACGTGAATCAAGACCTCTTCTCCAGAATCGGCAGTGATTCCAAATGCGTGAACAGTTGGAGTAGTTGCGGTAATAGTGCCCGAGACTGGCGCGTACACAACGCCCTCAGAGGGCCAGATACCCAGACCCTGACCAAGCATGCCACCTGCAAAAACAGGATCAGGAACGTTCTCTAGCGCAACAACCTTTCCGCTGGCTGGTGCATAAATTGTTTTAGCAGTGTAATCAGAAACAACAAGAGCCTCTGGCACAGCTGTCTTGGAAGATTTCTTGAAAAGATCAAAGAGTCCCATGCTAGTCCTTTCGTGTTTAAGCCTCTTTATCATAGCAGCATTCAAAGTGGCCACCGTTGCTTTTCATGAACACAGCGTGCCAAATTGCGCCCTTCTCGCCACCCAGCACGTGGCGAGAAGGGCGTGCCCTCGCAACATCTCATTTACTTGGAGATTGTTTGACTTCGGAGCTTCTAGCCTTATGAACGTGATACAATCGCCCATGCAAAGTGGACCAGACAACCGCGGAGTGCCCGTCCAGCTAAGTGGAAGGGTGCTATGAGGAAAGTCCGGGCTCCACAGGGCAGGATGCTGGCTAACGGCCAGGCGGGGTGACCCGACGGAAAGTGCCGCAGAAAAGAAGACTCTCACCTGCGCATTCGCGTAAAGAGAAAAGCTGAAACGGTAGTGTAAGAGACTACCAGCATGCTGGCAACAGCGTGGCTTGGTAAACCCCATCCGGAGCAAACGCAAATAGGAGCGCTATGGTGTGGCCCGCACTGCGCTCGGGTTGCGCGCTAGAGACCAGCAGCAATGCTGGTAGTAGATAAATGGTTGTCCGCGACAGAACCCGGCTTATACGTCCACTTTGCCTACTGAATGCAAATCCCCCGTGCACTTTCTGCGCGGGGGATTTTGATTCTGCAGCGTGTTAGCGTCGGCTTTTAGACCTGGCCCACAAAATAGCGCAGCTTTGGTAGGTTCTGCCGAAGAATCGACATGTTCCTAATCAAGATAGCTAGGCAGCTAGGCGGTCGTACTACTTGATATGCATCTCTATGCATAAACTTCACTTAATATGCTTGAAAATGAATAGAGAAATATAAAAAATCTAACTATAGGTAAATTCCGCTTCTAAGGAACACACCTATGACAGATATTCTGCACAATTGCGGGCATATTACACACCTAATGAAGATAATCTGCACGTTTGAGGTATTTTCAGCGTAATGTATACGTCTTTTTGACAGATTATCTGTCATAGGTGTGTTTTGAACTGACTCCAATTTCTCGTGTCCAAGAAATGGGAGGCAGTTCAATTTCTGTGCGGGGGATTTTCTTGTACGAGGGCATTTTACCGAGATATTCTCGTGAGCAGCTATACGCGTTGCAAAATCACATACCGATTCAGATTGTTGTCTTTGCCATCTGCGCTAATCTGCGCACAAACATGCACGTCTGAACCAAGACTTGAAAGAAGTTCATCAAGTTCCTCTTGCGAGAAGTGATGACAATAACGCCAGGTATCCACCTTATCTTGCCAACCAATCAGATAGTCATGCTCCTCAAGCTCTGAGGCATCTATGCCCAGCGCACGCAGCCCCTGAACAGTGGTTTCTTGAGCTTTGGCAGCAAGTTTTTGGCTGTTCATAAACTGCCAGAAAGAAACGCAGACAAAGCCGCCAGGTTTTGTTTTCTCTAACAGAGTGCGCAGAAGCTGGAGCCTCTTCTCTGCGCCTGGCACATGATGCAAAAAGCCAAACGCAACTACTAAATCACAGGACGGAACAGTCAGCTCAGAAGAGAGCGTGTTATCAAGCAGACTCTTTATCACATCTAGCTCAATAAACGCCAGTTCAGAGACTTGAGCGCCTGCGTCTCCACTCTCCACAAGAGGCTTGCAATTATCTACGGCAAAATACTTTGACAGAACAATCCCGGCTTCATCGCAAAGAAAGCGAGCAAAGCGTAGGTTGCCGCAACCTACGTCAAGCACAGAGGGTTTCTCGCCAGCTAAAAGCTGAGGCATAGCATCTAGGCACTGCTGCCACCCCTGCCAGGGCATCTGTCGTGTGGCCGAGAAACTCTGAGCCTGCTGAGCATAAAACTCGGAGGTAATACAGGTTAGCCGCTCAGCGGTAGATGCGCTGATAGATTGAGCGTTTGTTATGTGAGAAGAAGTATCCATACAGAGATTTTACGTCACCGTTTTACTCCTAACGGCCAGAAGCTCGCCTTATTGCCTATACTGTTTGTATGGATGAACTCATTTTAGACATATTGCAGCAGCTCAGAGATGGCTCGCAAGGAGCTCTTGATACGCATCAGCTTGAGATGCTCATTAACTCGCACAACAGCGGAATTGACTCTAGCACCCACAGTACAGAGCGCGAGAAACTCATTCCTAAACGAGCAATTCTCCCCTATTTTTTGCAGGTCAAGCAGAAAAACGATGTGCTCTGGCAATCGTGGAATGTGACCTCTGAGCTGGAAGAAAGATTTATTCGCTCCGTGCGAATGAAGCCTCGTCGCACCGCTTCTGGCGTAGCAACCATTACCGTGATTACCAGGCCGCATACCTGCTCAAGTAATTGCATTTATTGCCCGTGTGATCTGCGTATGCCTAAGAGCTACCTTGCTAACGAGCCTGCCTGTCAGCGCGCTGAACTAACGTTTTTTGATCCATACGTACAGGTTGCAGCCCGTCTTCAAGCGCTTCATCAGATGGGCCACTCAACCGACAAAGTAGAGCTTATAGTGCTCGGTGGCACCTGGAGCGATTATCCAGAGAGCTACCAATACTGGTTTATCAAAGAGCTCTTTCGTGCACTCAACGAGTGGCCAAACTCTCCTAATCACATCAAGGAGCGCCTAAATTGGTACACCTTGTTTGGCTTGCAGAACTCTGAAAAGGCTCTCTCTTCCTTTGTTGCTGAACAGCAGGCGGCTGTCTTTGATGATAATGCCACGTATAACCAGGCTTTTCATAAGCTCTACGACACCAGCCAGCCTCATCAAAGCGCATGGTCTCAGATGCAGAGCACCTATGATGAGCTGGTGGAGCAACAACACGTTAATGAAACAGCTGCTGCCCGCGTGGTTGGCCTTGTAATAGAAACCAGACCTGACACTATTACGCCGGATAACCTACGCATGTTTAGGCAGCTTGGGTGCACCAAAATTCAAATTGGCATTCAGAGCACACGTCAAGAAATACTTGACGCAAACAAGCGCCAGATGTCGGCCGCACAGATCAAACGAGCTTTCTCGCTGATTCGCTTGTACGGATTTAAAATCCACTCTCACCTGATGGTTAACCTGTTAGGCGCAACTCCTGAGGCGGACAAACAGGACTTTAAAATGTTTGTCACGGATCCAGGATTTCTCCCTGACGAGATTAAACTCTACCCCTGTGCACTGGTATCTGGAACGCAATTGGTCCAGAAATACCGTGAGGGTGCATGGCAGCCATACGCCAAAGATGAGCTTGTAGACGTGCTTGTTCAAGACGTGCTTGCAACGCCTCCATACGTGCGTATTTCTCGCATGATCAGAGATATTAGTGCCACCGATATTCTGGTGGGAAACAAACATACCAACCTTCGTCAGATGGTTGAACAAAAGCTGGCCACCGAAGACGTCGCAAACCACGTACAGGAAATTCGCTTTAGAGAGATTAACCAGCAGCAGGTAAGTGCCGCAGAACTTACCCTTCAAGACTTTGTTTACACTACCGCGGTCAGTGACGAGCACTTCCTGCAGTGGGTAACTGCTGACAATAAAATCGCAGGTTTCTGTAGGCTTTCGCTTCCCCACTGGGACAACCTGACCTCTGGTGCATGTGATGTTTCTGCCGATGAACTGCTGGTACAGCCAGGTCAAGCCATGATCAGAGAGCTTCACGTGTACGGACAGGCGCTCTCGCTGGGCTCGGAAGGAATGTCTGCTCAGCATCAGGGCTTGGGCCAAAAACTTCTTGCCAAAGCCTCCTCTATCGCAGCTGAGGCAGGTTATACCAGTCTTAACGTTATCAGCTCAATTGGAACGCGAGCCTACTATCGCGCACAGGGCTTTAGCGATGCAGGTCTCTACCAACAAAAAGCGCTGTAGAAAGGTAGCCTTACACTTCCAAACCAGCTTTATGTGCTCACTTTAAAAGTCGCAAAAAATGCCGAGAAGACCGTTGGTCTTCTCGGCATATTCATGAGCGCCACCCTCTCCTGGACGCAAATGGATCTTATGGAATGAGCGACAAAATCTGAGAGAGATTTTTCTTACCGAAGTCAACCTTCTGACCGTCGTTGATAACCAAGCATGGAACACTCATCACATCGTAGGTGTCTTTGAGCTCCTTGAAGTGGTTGATGTCGTAGACGTCGCAGGTGACCTGAGGATTATCTGCAGCAATGCGCTGAGCAGCCACAACAACATCTGGGCACATGGTGCAAGAGAGTCCTACCAAGACCTGCAGATGCGTCTTTGACTCGATGGCGGCAATGGATGCCTTATCCTCGTCACTAATAGGCTGACCAGGACCTGCGGCGTTGTAGAGGCCAAGAACAAACGAAGTGAACTCATGACCGCCAGGAACACCATGGAACGCAAGACCTGTTGGCGTACCATCCTGTGCGCACACACGAACAACAGGAAGGTTCTTCTCGCCCGTGCCTGAAACCGTCTGAACGCTCAGTTTGTCGGTCATGGAAGAAAGTTCTTCCATATAAGCTACAAGCTCCTCAGAGACAGGTCTCTGATCTAGCTCCAACTGAAGCACAAGCGGACGAGCCATGCGCTCAAAGACAGCGTTGAGCTGTGCCTTCATGTCATCGGTGAAAATCTCTCCGGAGTCAGAGGCACTCTTAGCCGCTGGAGCCTCAGGAGCCTCCTTCTTGGACGAGATACGCGTGACGTTCATCTGTGGAACAAGGCCGGTTTTCTCCTGAGCACGCTTGATATAGCGCTCCATCTCAGTAGCGGTAGTTGCTGCCTGACCGATAGCCGTTGCAACCTGACGCAGTGGTTTCTGGCACACATCACCAGCACCAAAAAGGCCCTCACAGGTTGTTTCTTGATGCTCGTTGGTGATCAGATAGCCGTAATCATCAGTCTGTGCCAGCTCTTTTACCAGGTCGGTCTCTGGCGCGTAACCCGCGAAGACAAAGACACCAATGGAATCGCCATCTTCTGGAGCAAACGTGGTCTTCTCGCCCGTCTTAAGATTCTTGTACGTAATAGACCTAAGTGCGGAATCTCCGGCAACGGATTCAACCTGAGTGTTGTAGAGAACCGTAATGTTTGGATTTGTGCGAGCAGCCTCGGACGACGCAGGGGCGCAGGTAAATGCTTCCTCGCGCACAAGAACCGTGACGTGCTTTGCGTACTTAGTTAGAAATACGCTTTCTTCTGCGGCTGCAAAGCCTCCACCAATGACAAAGACTTCCTTGCCGGTAAAGAACTCGCCGTCGCAGGTGGCGCAGTAAGCAACTCCGTGGCCCTGGTAATCCTCTTCTCCCACAAAGCCGATATGGCGAGGATGTGCTCCTGAGGCGAGAAGAACGGAGAGGCAGGGACGCTCGCCTTTGGTGGTGTGAACTACCTTAACATCTCCAGACATGTCCAAGTCAGTAACTTCTGCCAGCAAAAACTCTGCACCAAAGGCCTCAGCCTGCTTACGCATGGTTTCTGAGAGTTCAGAGCCACTAGTAGAGAAAACTCCCGGGTAATTAACGACCTCATTAGTAATAGTGATCTGTCCGCCAAAATGGTCCTTCTCGACAACTAGAACACGGTAGCGAGCGCGGGCCAGATAGAGGGCGGCGGTGAGCCCAGCTGGCCCACCGCCGATAATCACCGCGTCGTAGAGGTCTTTGACGTCGGTCATTGTAAGCTCCTAAATCTTAGAGCTGACCAACAAGGTCAAGGCTTGGCTTCAGGGTCTCAGCACCTGGCTGCCACTTAGCTGGGCAGACCTGATCGCCGTGCTCTGCAACAAACTGTGCAGCCTGGAGAAGGCGGAGAAGCTCCTCAGCGTTACGGCCAATGCCACCAGCGGTGACAAGCTCAACCTGGATGACACCCTCAGGGTCAACGATGAAAGCACCGCGCTCAGCAAGGCCAGCATCCTCAATAAGGACCTCAAAGTTCCTTGCAAGAACGTGAGCTGGGTCAGCGAGCATTGGGTAGGTTACCTTAGAGATACGCTCGGACTCCTCGTGCCATGCCTTGTGGACAAACTCAGTGTCGCAAGAGACAGAGTAGACCTCTGCGCCAGCAGCCTGGAACTTGTCATAGTTGTTAGCAAGATCCTCAAGCTCAGTTGGGCAGACAAAGGTAAAGTCAGCTGGATAGAAGAAGAACAAGCTCCACTTACCCAGTGTGGACTCCTTGCTTACCTCGGTGATGTCACCGTTCTGGAATGCGTTTACCTTAAAATCACCAATTTGCTTACCAATAAGAGACATAGTCAGTTCCTTTCTGTAAGTAAAACAACTTATAAAACGTGCTAGTTAGAAGTTTACCATCTTTAACTCATTTGTCAATAACAATAATGATTACTATTTATATACACAAAAAGAAACAGGCCAGATTACTCTGACCTGTGAACAGTTGGTGGGCGTTATAAGATTTGAACTTATGACCTCTTCCGTGTCAGGGAAGCGCTCGTCCCCCTGAGCTAAACGCCCGAATATGTTTGCTGCTGGGGATGCAGCAAGGGATATATTACGAGAAACCCGCCCCTCTTGCAACCGTCAAACTCAACTTTTTTAGAAATTTGCACAAGAGCGTCTTGTCAATGCATTGATGGCTATTTAAATACCGCGGGCTATCAAATGAATGACCGCCTTTTAAACCCGTACGTCTTCTGCATCTCAATTATTAAAAAATAGGTAACTGGATTGTAAAAGCATACGGTCAGAAGTATTATGGCAAGTCGTTCGATTAAGGGAGAAACTTATGAACTTTCTGGAATATAACAAAGACGAGAAGCTTCACTTTAATTATAAGAAATCATGCGGTCTCTGGTTAATTGTTGTAGCTCTCATCATTTTTGCAGCTACCGTAATAGGTGGAAAGCAGATTATCAATATGTCCGTATTTAGCTTTGGATATGTTGCAGCCTTCTTATCTATAAACACAAATAAGAAAGTTCTCAATAAGTTTTCCGATGGTCCTTCAAGTAAGTTCCAGAACAAAATGTCTCTATACGCGGTGATTTTCTTATTCATTTTGATGTTTTTATTAGGTGGACCATTTTTTGCAACTGAAAACTGGAGACTTATTTGGTTGGGCGCGTTAATGGCCACGGCGCTGCACTTTTTCCTCTATTACTATGTACACGGAAAATCGATGATTTATCTGGCAATACTCTGTGCCATCAATGTTGGTATAGGTTATATTTTTCCAGACATCCCACTGACAATAACTGCCTATATTGATGCGGCAATTAAACTTGGCTTTGGAATATACCTGTTCTTTTTCTCAAAGCCAACTCAACAAAAATAACCTTCGCCTAGAGACCGTGTGCGTCAAACGTGTCCTTAACCAGTGCAACAAGCATTGGTATAAACACAGCCACGCCTGCTAAAAGCATTGGATTGTCACGTACTTCCGGAATGTCCTGTAAGAAATTCTGCAGATCATAGACAAGACCAACGGCAACGGCAATAAGAATAGGTGCCAGAATAATCAAAATAGGATTTGGTGGTTTACGCATAAGGATGCTTTCTTTTACAAGTACTGCACACGCAGCGGTCCAATAGAGCAAAGATACGTATCAAGCCACATTCTGGCTTTTCTTCCTTACTTCTTCCCTACTTCTTACGCTTAACCTTAATTTGAATGCCAGAGGTCTCTGGACGAGACGATGTAGAAGCAACAGCGGGTTTCTCGCCATTTACAAAAGCAGAGAAACGCTGGCGGAAACGGTTCCACTTGTGGTAGATAGGCTCGTGGTCATGAGATCTAAGGCCCAAAAGCATGCTTGCGGCCATAGTTGGAAGCAGATACTCAATAGCGCGCCAAAGCACAAAGCCTGCGGCAATTTCCTCGCCAAACATATGGCCAAACAGGAAGGCAAAGCCACCCTCTGCACCACCAGTACCACCAGGAAGTGGAATGGCCGAGGTCAAGAGCTCAAGCATTGATCCAGATGCAAGGCAGGTCAGAAGGTCTGCAGGCTGGCCAAGTGCTCGCAAAACAAAGTATGGCAGTGCATAGAGGCAGCCAAGCTGAAGCAGTGTTACAAGCAGAACAACGCACATCTCTGGGATGTTCTTTGCGGCAGTCTTAAAGCCGTTTGAGAACTCATCTACCTGCGTGTTAATGATGCCATGCCAGTGGTCGTACTGCTTTACGATACGAAGACGTGAAAGCAGCCTTAAGCCCCAGTTGCCCACGGTCTTAACCATTTTAGGAAGCAGGCAAATGGCCAAGATAACTGCAACCATCACTATCTTTGCGCCAAACAAAATAACGCCAATAACGGTTACATCGCCAAATTGCTCGTAGAAATAATTGGCCCTAAAGATAAGCATCAGAGCTGCAAAGATGCCCTCGCCTGCCTCGTACATAACAAAACGGGTGAACTGTAAAGCTCCTGCCTGACCAACGGAAATACCCGCACGAGTGAGGCGATAAATTTGAGCAGGAGCAGCACCTGCACCGTTTGGCGTGAGGTTCATAAAGAAGATGCCCGACGCCTCAACGCTCATCAGGTCACGGACACCAACAGGACTCTCGGGGTCTGTAATGACTGAAATTACATAGGCGAGAATACCCAGGAAATAGTAGACAAAGTAGCAAAGAGCGCCAGCAATAAGCCAACCTGTATCTACGTCTGCTAGAGCAACAACAAACTCATCAAACTGACCAGAGAAAACGATATAGAGTGCGTACAGTATTACAACCGCAAAGAGGAAGAGAATGCTCTTTCTAACTTGACCAAAGCTCTCTTTTGCCTCTTCTACCTGCTCAGATGAAGAAGTTGGAGCAACACTAATCTTAGGCTTTTTGGTTGAAACACCCTTAACGGTTGTAGATCCAATCTTCACCGTTACCTTCGGTGTAGATGAGGGGTGCTCGGTTTCAGACGCGCCATCTGGGCGATCCATGGGCACCTCCTTGGACTCTGGATCACAATACGTGTACAGAAAGAACACTCTTTGCAGATAAACGATGCAACCTCAAAGGGTTTCTCGCCACCTACCTGCTTTTCATTTTACATGAACCGCTCAAGTATACTCTTGTCGGCCTCAATAATGCCACCGCCACAAACTTCCTGGCCATCGTACAAAACCGCCGATTGACCTGCTGCAACAGTTTTTACCGGCTGGTCAAATTCAATAAATCCACATTGATTATCTGTGAGCGTAAACGTTACGGGAACCAGCGCGCCTGTGTGACGAGTTCTGACCACATACCTACCGTTATCTGCAGGTTCTCCAGAAATCCAGTGCATGTCCGAGAGCTCCATGCGACGAGTCCAGAGCGCAGGACAGTTGAGGTCAGAGGTTACATACACCACATTCTTAAGCGTATCGGTTGCCACAACATAGCGAGCAGGTCCTCCACCGATGTTCAGGCCTTTTCTTTGGCCAACGGTAAAGAGGAATGCTCCGTCATGGGTGCCAAGAACCTTGCCTGTCTCCCACTCAATGACGTCGCCCTGCTTTTTCTTGAAGGTGTCCAGCAAAAACGTACGCAGACCAACAGGGCCAATAAAGCAAATACCGTCGGAATCTGGCTTAGTTTCTATGCCCAGACCTCGCTCTGCACACATAGCGCGTACCTCTGCCTTAGTGACAATGTGTCCAATTGGAAAGAGTGTTCGCTCAAACAAATGACCAGGTACACGCCACAGGAAATACGTCTGATCCTTGTGAGCGTCTGCGGCGCGCAAAAGTTTTTTGGTGCCAGGGACATTCTGCGTATAGTGACCTGTTGCAACAAAATCTGCACCCTCAGCAAAAGCGCGTTCTGCAAAGGTGCCAAACTTTACCGTCTGGTTGCACATAACGTCTGGATTAGGCGTACGGCCGTGCTCATAGGCATCAAGCAGGTAATCCACAACGGTAGCCTTATACTCGGCTTCACAGTCCCACACGTCCAAATCAATGTCCAGCGTTACGCAGACGCGCTCGGCATCAGCCAGGTCATCTGCCCAGGGGCACTTAAAGCCTGGCAAGTCCTTTGACCAGTTACGCATATAGATAGCCTTGACGTTGTAGCCCGCCTCAAGAAGCAAGGCCGCGGACAGCGCCGAATCAACGCCGCCACTCATGCCAAGGTAAACTAATTCTCCCATATCACTCCTACACGAGCAGACTCCTGCTTAACAGCCTCAGCGATTGCCCAAGCCGCGTACAAGATGTCGTCTTCTGTGGTAGTTCTTCCAAGCGTTAATCTGAGGCTTCCTGCTGCCACTTCTCGCGGCGCGCCAATTGCCTCAAGCACGTGAGATATTTGCATCTTTGATGCGGCGCAGGCAGAGCCCGTTCCCACCGACACGCCTAGACGCTCAAGCAAAATAACCAGACGGCGAGCTTCAAGTCCCGGGAAAGAAACGTGTAGCAAATTAGGAAGCCTCAGCTTGGCGTTCTTTGGTCCCGAGACAATCATCTGCGGGAACTCTGTGCAAAGCAGCTCCTGTAGCTGATCTCTGAGGCGAGAAACCCGTTTTGCCTCGTCAGTGCGAGTCTCATCAGCAAGTGCTAAAGCACACGCAAAGCCAATGACGCCCGCGACGTTCTCCGTACCTGAACGAACACCGCCTTCTTGTCCGCCGCCGAGCACCAGCGGCCTTAAGTGCACATCGTCGGAGGCCCACAAGAGACCCACCTGCTTTGGACCGGAAAGCTTTGCTGCAGAAAGCGTCAACATGTCCACGCCCAACGATGACACGTTCACGCTCAGGTATGCCGCAGCTTGAGAGGCGTCTACGTGCAAATGCAGCGGACGAGTCTCCCCCGCTGCAAGCCTGCGTGAGCGCTCCTTGGCAAGCACCTGCGAAATCTCTCGGATAGGCTGAATGGTGCCAATCTCCCCGTTTGCAAGCTCAATGGAAACCAGCTCAGTCTCTGGCTTGAGCGCTTTTGCAACGCGCTCTGGATCCACACGACCGTCTGCTTCTACGCGTAGTGTCTTGTGCGAGAAAATCCCTGCACACGCAAGGACACTCTCATGCTCAATAGCGTCAACAATTACGTGCGCATCTTCAGAGACCGTTGCAAACGCCAGGTTGTTGGCCTCTGTAGCACCTGCTGTGAGCACCACGTTTCCTGGACGAGCACCAATGGCATGCGCCAAGACAGCGCGGGCACGTTCTACCTCGTCACGAACCTGGCGAGACAGCGCATACGGTGCTGAAGGGTTGTAGAACCTCTCCGTGAAGTACGGAATCATTGCATCAACTACTCGTGGATCCATAGGTGTAGCTGCGGCAAAGTCCAGGTACACGTTGCCTGTTGGATGTTCTGGTTTTGCAGAAGGCATGTGCATTACAAATCCTTTGGGTTTCTCGCGGTCTTGCGGGCTTACGGGCGTGCGGCGTTACGGGCGTGCGGCGTTACGTGCTTGCGGTGTAAAGGTCATGTTCTGAAAACGAGTAGATACAAAGCTGTCGTCGTAATGAGTATCTACCCACATCTCAAACGCATTTGACGGAGGAACGCCAGCGTCTCGCTGAGCCTTTCTACCTAGGCATGCCACCGTCATTGAAATGTCGGCGACAAGATACACCGTAAGCAGGGTAACAAAAATTGCTTGCCTTTTTGATGTTGGCTCACCTATCTTGTAGAGCGCACGAGGCATAATAACCCGACACCAAATCAGACCCAAAATGCCCCAAAATCCCAAGAATCGCCAGGCCACCCACTGTGTGATGGCGTCTGGAAGATGAGCGTACGTCCACGATTCCGAGTGGAAAATCTCTTGCATTCCCCAGCCGGTAAGTTGCTCCAGCGTGCCACCAACAACAACCGAAACCAGGAAAATGACCAGATTATTGGCATGATGCTTGTGCAGCTGGTAACAAATAACGGTGAGAAACACCGCGCCAGTTCCATAAAGCGGGGAAAATGGTCCCCAGATGAGGCCAACCCTGCTCTCGGTCAGGCCAGCGGTAACAAGCATCCAAATCTCTTCAATAAGAAGACCGGACATGCAGCCCACAATGAAGAGGATGACCACCTGGTACCAGCCAAGATGCATCGTGTCCAAATATGCTGAGAGCTCCGCTTGCGTTGGTTTTGGCTTGGAGAACGGAGCAGTCTGGGGTGCGGCTGATACGGCATCGCCTGCAAGCCCATCGATCTTCTCGCCAGACGAAAGCCAGCCCCAGAAATAGCGCACCACGCGAACAAAACCGCTTGCGACAAGATACGCAAGCGTCAAAAGAGCTAAAAGTGACGCGACAATAAAGAACATACAACCTCATTCAAAAAGTTCTTGTTCTATGATACGGCAAGCAGTCACACTTGGCAATCTACCTGCTCTTATTTACAAGTTTTGCAAGAAAAATCCACCTCTTAGGCAAGTCAGGATTCGTGACTTTTCTAAAAAAGTTTGACGATTTTGAAATTTACACTTGCGCTCAGCCGTGAACTTGCGTATATTATTCCTCGCGTTCGCGGGCTTAGCGCAGTTGGTAGCGCGCAACCTTGCCAAGGTTGAGGTCGCGGGTTCGAACCCCGTAGCCCGCTCCATGATTTTTCGGCCGGATTCGTTTCGGCCTTTTTCATATGGCGAGATGGCCAAGTGGTAAGGCAGAGGCCTGCAAAGCCTTTATCCCCGGTTCGAATCCGGGTCTCGCCTCCAGT
>NZ_DBHHJM010000009.1:0-68835 GCF_057237245.1 Lancefieldella sp. | reverse complement strand
ATTGAGGTATTTTCAGCGTCATGTATACGTCTTTTTAACAGATTATCTGACTTAGATGTGTTTTGAACTGCCTCCTATTGCTCGTGTCCAAGAAATGGCGGCCTGCAAAAGGCCGCCATTTTGTGTTCGCTTAAATAATAATAAAGCACAAGTCTTACTTAGCAGGAAGAATAGAAGGAGTGACGCAGACAACATCCTTAAGTCCTGCGGCTTTGAGCTCTTGGATCTGCTCGTCAGTTGCACCTGTATCAGTAATCAGAAGGTCAATATCCTCTGCAGAACCAAACTGGAAGTTGGAAGTAGTGCCCAGCTTAGAAGAATCAGCAACAACATAGTGCTTTCTAGAGCGCTTGAGCATCTGAGCGTTAATTGCTGGCTCAGGGGATGTTGCAGAAGTAAGACCAAATTCTCCCGAGAAACCCGTGCAGCCCAAGAAGCATTTAGCAGCAGTAATGTGCTGGATGCACTCAAGAGCGGTATCACCAGTCATGGAAGCGCGTGGAGGACGGATGTCACCACCAGTAAGGATGATAGAAAGATCGTGGATGTCCTCAAGCAACAGCGCCTTGCCGTTGTTTGTAACAACAGTTACGTCGTGAGCATCAATCCACTCAAGCATCCCAAGAGCAACGGAGCTGGTGTTGATGAAGATGCAATCGCCATCCTCAACGTAGCGAGCGGCTTCGCGGGCAATTGCTTTGTTAGAGCGAATCTGCCTTGAGCCAGAAGGACGACCATAAGGATTAAGCAGGGTAGCAATGCCATACTGACGAGTCAGGATGCCGCGCTTCTCAAGAAAGTCCAGGTCACGTCTGATAGTCAAAGAAGAGAC
Source organism: Lancefieldella sp. (assembly GCF_057237245.1). Lineage (NCBI taxonomy): Bacteria > Bacillati > Actinomycetota > Coriobacteriia > Coriobacteriales > Atopobiaceae > Lancefieldella > Lancefieldella sp. The sequence continues at coordinate 68,003 of NZ_DBHHJM010000009.1, read as the reverse complement.
CTCAAAGTGATCAGCAAGCTCTAAAACACTTGCTTGTCCCTCTTTTTCTAGCAGCTCAGTAATTGCCTCGCGACGTGAATCTACGTAAGCCTTACTCCTTTTCATAAATGCCCTCCCTTTATGAGCAACATTTTTTCTTTGAATGTTCATTCATCAATAAAATAGAACATTAGAAGAAGGATATCAAGATATTTCAGAAAATAATAGTATGAATATATATGAATGTTTTAGATTATAAAAAATTTAACATATAAACTTTACATGGGATAATAGAAGGCGCTTCAATTACGTTCATAAAAACATGAACATTTGTATAGCTACTTGGACAAAAGATACGCTGAAAAAATATGAACAACTTTGATTACTGTTTGAGTAAAATTGATTGAAGTTAAGAACGTTTCATGGCATATTATCAAGTTATTAAGACTTGTCATGAGGCGGCTTTGGGCCAATGTGTCTCATTAAGAGAAAGGCAAGGTGGTGCTGTGTTAAGTGATCTCCTTACCGAAGACCTGGTGCAGCTCAATGTTGTAGCTTCTAACTGGGAAGATGCAATTAGAAAGTCTGCGCAACCACTCGTCGATAACAAAAAAGTAACTGAGGGCTATGTTGATGACATCATTAAAGGTGTCAACGAACTTGGCCCTTATATTGTTATTACCGAGCATGTTGCCCTTCCACACGCACGCCCTGAGTCCGGCGCACTTGAGCCTGCAGTAGGCATTGCCGTGCTTAAGGATTCCGTTGAGTTTGGCAGCAAAGACAACGATCCAGTTAAGTTTCTTTTCCCACTTGCAGCAAAAGATAGTGAAGGCCACCTTAGTGCCCTTCAGTCTCTTGTTGAATTGCTGAGCGATCCAGATTTCTTTGCTCAGCTTGAAAAAGCTCAGTCACCAAAAGATGTTGTGGACCTTGTCCACGCAAAGGAAGGTAGGTTGTAATGGCTGATAAGAAGTTCCACGCACTGGTTTGCTGCCGTGCAGGTATGGGTTCTTCCATGATGCTCAAGATCAAGATTGACCAGGTCATCAAAGAGAATGATCTTCCAATCGAGACTGAGCACGGTAATCTGGATTCCCTGATTGGTTTCAATGGCGATCTTGTTATCACCATGTCTGACCTCACCGATGAGCTCAACGCTGACGATCGCGTTCCTTCTGCAGTTGGTATTACCAACATTGTCGACAAGGCAGAGATGAAGGAAAAGCTCACCGCTTGGCTCGCAGAGCACAACGCATAAGCTTCCCTTTGTATCTTTGTGGCGGGAGTTTCTCGTCATACGCAACATGAGTTGCCTTCGGCGAGAAGCTCTCGCCAAACCTTTGACAAGAGGTACTTGTCACGTGATTTAGAGAACTTATCTGAGTAGGTTCGTCGGTTTATTTGCTGAAAGGGATTACGCATGCTCAATGCAATTCTCATGCAGCTCAGAGACACAGCCGTCATCATGGGCATTATTGCTCTTGTCGGCCTCTTGCTGCAGAAGAAGTCCGCTGTGGACGTCTTCTCCGGAACTGTGAAGACCATTATTGGCTTCATGATCTTCAACATTGGTTCTAGCGCTATGTCCGCTCAGGTCAACATCTTCAGCGATATGTTTAGTCGTGCATTCGCTGTCAAGGGCGTTGTAACCCAGGTTGAGGTCGCAACTGCTCTTGCACTGAATACCTATGGTACTGAGGTTGCTCTTGTAATGGTCCTTGGCTTCATCATGAACCTTGTGTTTGCCAAGATTACCCCATTCAAGTCCGTCTTCTTGACTGGTCAGCACTTCCTGTACTTCTCCTGCGTACTCGCACTGGTCTTCATTGCTCTTGGTCTCCCAATGTGGGTCACCATTGTTCTTGGTGGTGTCATCCTCGGCTTCTGCGGTGCTGCGCTACCTTCGTTGTGCCAGCCATTCGTAAACAAGCTTGTTGGTGGAGATTCCATCGCAATCGGCCACTTCAACTGCATCGGTTATGCATTCTCCGGTTACGTTGGAAAGCTCTTTGCTAAGAAGAACGAGGAGGAGGGCGAGAAGGAAGCTAAGGAGCTCCCAGAGTTCTTCAAGCTCTTCAAGGACTTTGTCTTCTCCGTTGCTCTCTTCATGATTGTTCTGTTCTACGTTGTTACTATTGCATGCCTTGTCACCGGTCACTTTGGCGACACCCTTGCAAACAACAAGCCATTCACCAGCTACTTTGGTAACGATATGTGGTGGATTTGGCCATTCCTTGCTGGTCTTCAGTTTGCTGCTGGTATGTCCGTTCTTGTTTACGGCGTCCGTCAGTTCATTGCTGAGATTACCGCTGCATTTGTCGGCATCTCCGAGAAGCTCATTCCAGATGCACGTCCTGCAGTCGACTGCCCTGCAATCTTCCCATTTGCACCAAACGCTGTCATCATCGGCTTCATTGGCTCCTTCCTTGGCGGCCTTGTTGCAATGGCACTTATGGTTGCATTCCACAGCCCAACCATCATGATTCCTGCAGCAGGCATCTGCTTCTTCTCTGGTGGTACTTGCGGCGTTTGTGGTTACGCTTACGGTGGATGGCGCGGTGCTCTTCTTGGCTCCTTCCTGGTTGGTATCTTCCTGACCGCTGGTCCTCTGATTCTCTATCCTGCATTTGCTCAGCTGGGAATTGCAGAGGCATCCTTCCCTAACGTTGACTACAACATCGTTGGTTCTATCATCTACGGCATCGGCTCACTCTTTGGTCTTGCCTAAGCCTAGATTTCTGTAGTACCTACTCAGCTCTACGGTTTCTTAGGGCGCTCGTGGAAAGCCCGCGGGCGCCCTTTTAAAAGCTTCACAACAAGGAAAAACATGGCAGACGAGAAGAACAACAAAAGTGTTACTGAGTCAGTACTTGGCGATATGTTTGGCCTCAGTGTTGACAAACAGCCTGCTCCAGAGCTTCCCAAAGATCAGTTAGTTCTAGAAGTTCTTGAAGATAGAACACGTTTGATGGTTCAGGGAATTCTGTATTTGCTCCTGGCGTTTGCTGCTCTTGCTCTGACATTTTTCTTTTGGGTTTACGCCAATGTAAGTGGCAATATTTTGGGTCTTGTTGGTGTTATTGCAGGACTTACCATTACGTGGTTTGCATCACGAGCCATGGGAAAACGCTTTAGTCGTTTTGCCAGCGGCATTCATGTTATTGATTTTGGACAGAAAAACGTATTTATCTTTGCAAAATCCGACAAGAGAAAAGCACTTGTCGTTCCTTATACCAAGATTAAAAGCTACAAACTCATCCGACAGGGCAAGGCGCTCCGTCTGCTTCTTGAAGGCGCTTGGGTAAGCCATCCTTCCGGATTTGAATTTGTAGATATTAACCGTCCTTTTATGGCCACCACGCTTGATCAAATTCAAGAGCAGATTGAGCAGTTTATGGCTCAGCACAAGGTCAAAGAGACGCGTTAGCTCAGCATGTAGTAAGTGTCTTTGAGCGCTGCCTCACAGACAGATAAGGAGTTGTAATGGCAACTGAAAAAGAGCAGGTTCAGGAGTTTCTCTCCATTGTGGGAAAGTCGCTTCATCAGTATGTAGAGAGCATTGATTTTGATGCGCTTTCTGCAGCTAAAAAGCTTATTTTGGATGCAGAGGCAAAGGGCGGCCGTCTACACGTAACCGGCATTGGTAAGCCAGGTCACGTCTCCGGTTATGCTGCATCGCTTTTCTCGTCAACTGGAACTCCAACCTACGAGCTTCACGGTACCGAATGCGTCCATGGATCCGCTGGTCAGACTCGTCCTGGTGACGTAGTCATTGCTATTTCCAACTCCGGCGAGACAGGCGAGCTCAAGGCTACCGTTACCTGCCTCAAGAACGTTGGCGTGCACATTATTGCGCTGACCGGAAATCCTAACTCGTGGCTGGCAAACGAGGCAGAGGTTGCCCTTATTGCAGGTGTTGAGAAGGAGGGCGATTCTATGAACAAGCCTCCACGCGCTTCAATTCTGGCTGAGATTATGGAGCTCCAGTGCCTCTCTATCCTGCTTCAAAACGAGTACGGCCTTAACCCAGAGCAGTACGTTAAGTGGCATCCCGGTGGAGCTCTTGGCGCGTCCATTCGCGAGGGCAAATAACCCCAGGTAAACACTGTAAAATATACAGAGGAGTTTGAATGTCAACATTTAAGGGCGTTATTGTCCCTATGGTTACGCCGTTTAACCGCGACGAAGAGCAGTCTATCAACTACGAAGCCGCTGAGCAGCTTCTGGAAAAGTTCATCGCCGAGGGCGCAGACGGCATCTTCACGTTTGGCTCTAATGGTGAGTTCCACGTTTGTAACCCTGACGAGAAGATCAAGTTCTCCCAGTTTATTATCGAGAAAACCGCAGATCGTCTTCCTGTTTACGTGGGAACCGGCGCTTGCTCAACAAAAGAGGCTCTCTACATGAGCCGTGAGGCAGAGGCAATTGGTGCAGACGCACTTTCTGTCATCAACCCTTACTTCCTGGGCATTTCTGATCAGCAGCTGGTCGAGTACTTCAAGACAGTTGCTGCAAGCGTTAAGATTCCTGTCCTTCTGTACAACATTCCTAAGGGTACCGGCAAAAACATCTCTAAAGAGGCAGTTGAGCAGCTGGTAACCATTGAGAATATCAAGGGTATTAAAGACAGTTCCGGAAACATTGATAACCTCAAGGATTATCTGGACGCTGCCGCTGGTCACGACGTAGACGTACTCGTTGGCTCTGACGGAAAGATCTCCGAGGCTCATGCTCTTGGAGCTCAGGGTACTATTGCAGGTACCGCAAACCTTATTACCAAGGTTGTCGTTGACCTCTGGAAGGCTCTTGAGGCAGGAAATGCAGAGGAAGCAGCTCGCCTGCAGGCAGAGATTGAGCCAATTCGCGATATCCTTCACCTTGGAAGCACTCCTCAGACGCTTAAGCGTTCTCTTGAGCTTGCTGGGTACCCTGTTGGTCCTGCTCGTTTCCCCGTTACCGAGGTTGCAGAGGGTGTTGACGAGAAGATCTATGCAATGCTTGACCATTACGGAATTGCTCATAACTAAGAAACAAAAAACGGGTTTCTCGCCAGCTCAATAGGGAAGGGCGAGATACATTTACAAGGAGATGTTGTATATGAAGATGCAGAAAGCTGCTGTTTCTCAGGCACTGGTAGATACCTGTGCGTTTGCAGTTGTTCGCGTCCCAACAGTTGAGCGTGGTATTGAAATTGCTGAGGGTCTTGCAGAAGGCGGCGTTCACGCAATGGAGATTAGCTACACCCTGCCAAACGCAGGCGAGGTTATTGCTGCAATTAGAGAGCGTCTTGGCGACAAGATGATTGTTGGTGCAGGTACTGTTATGGAGCCAACAACCGCTCGTCTTGCTATCATGGCTGGCGCTCAGTTCATTGTTGCTAACTGCGGCTCTGATGAGGTTGCTCGTATGTGTAACCTGTATCAGATTCCTTACGCACCTGGTTGCACTACTATGACCGAGGCAAACCACAGTCTTGAGATGGGCGCTGCCTTTATTAAGTGCTTCCCAATTTCTAACGTCTATGGTCCTGAGCTGGTCAATCTCTTTAAGACCCCAACTCCTTGGATGCCTCTGATGGCTTCTGGCGGCATTAATCTTGACAACCTTGCTGAGTGGCTTGAGCGCGGCGTTGATTGCTGCGGCATGGGAAGCCTGCTTACTAAGGGTTCAAAAGAGGAGATTGCAGCTAACGCAGCTAAGGTACGTGCCATCATTGATGAGACACGTGCAAAGATGCAGACTGCATAACAGGTGCAGAGCTAACTTGCAGGCAGCGTATAACTAACGCTCAGCAGCGTTTTTCTCGCGATTTTTAGACCGTCTCTTCTGAAAAGAAGAGGCGGTTTTTCTGTGGATGAACTGCGTGACGTATAACATACCTGCACTTTTGGTAAAATAAAATCTGTATCTGTCTCTTCGGAGTAAGAAAAGGAGCAACTGTGGCTAATCATTTTCGCACTGATGAGCAACAGGAGTCCTCGTTTGATGACCGTTTTGGGGTAATTTCTCAGGATGATCTGAACCAGCTTGACCAGCAAGATGTTGTAGCTGATCAAGTTGAAACTCAGGACTTTTCTGCTGATGTGCCAGTGGCCCAGGCTGCTGAACCTGTAACAACTGTATCTGATCCATTTGCTTCTGGAGCAGAAGCTGTACACGTGGTAACTGCTGAGCAGCAAAACAACCCTGAGCAGGCACCTCTTGATCGTGCAAAGTTTTTTGCAGATCTATCTCAAGATGCACCTAAGGTAGAGCGTACTGGTACTCCAACCATTTCTTTCAAGAACGCTTCGCTTGTGTATCCATCGCAGCCAAATCGTCCTGCGCTGGACAACATCAGCGCTGATATCTACCCAGGTGAGTTTGTCTTTGTAGTTGGACACTCTGGTTCCGGTAAGTCATCTCTCTTGCGTCTTATCACGCGCGAGCAGAAGGCAACTCACGGACAGGTTATTGTTGCTGGTCAGGACCTTACACGTATGCGTAACTCCAAGGTTCCTTATCTGCGTCGCCAGATTGGTACCGTCTTCCAGGACTTTAAGCTTCTGCCCGATAAGACCGTCTATGAGAACGTGTCCTTTGCACTTGAGTGCATTGGCAAGCCTCGTCCTGTTATTGATATTCAGGTTCCAGAGGTTCTGCGTCTGGTAGGCCTCGGCCAAAAGATGAGCGCTTACCCAGACCAGCTATCCGGTGGTGAGCAGCAGCGTGTTTCTGTTGCTCGTGCAATGGTTAACCGCCCACCACTGCTTATCTGCGACGAGCCTACGGGTAACTTGGACCCAGCAATTTCTCTGGGCATCATGAAGCTTCTTGACCGCATTAACCGTGCGGGTACTACGGTTGTAATGGCAACACACGATCGCGAGATGGTTGACTCTATGCGCAAGCGCGTTATTGCGCTTGAGGCTGGTCACATTGTCCGCGACCAGGAGAAGGGAGGCTATGGCTACTATGGGGCTCTCTAATTTTGGATATTCTCTGCGTGAGGCCGGAAGCCACTTTAGAAGGAACTGGTCTACCGCTCTTGGCGCTATCGTAACCATCTTCTTGTCCCTGTTTATCATCGGTCTGTTTGTTCTTGGCTCAGCTCTTATCGAGAACATGGTAGGAAGTGTCGAGAACCGCGTTACTATCCAGGCGTTTCTTTCGGATGACGCAGATCAGGCCGCAGTAACTGCTTTCCAGCAAGAAGTTCAAGGCTGGGATACGGTTGAGTCTGTAACTTATAAGAGCAAAGAGCAGGCTCTTGAGGAGTACCGCACAACCATGAGTTATCGCAATGCTTCTGATGCGGTTTCTGCTCTTGATGGCCAGAATCCAATTCCTGCATCTCTTGTGATCAAACTCAAGGATCCTAAGGATGTTCAAGACGTTGCCCAGCGCATTGCTTCTTCATCATCTTTTGCAGCCATTGCGGATAATAAGAGCAATCCATCCGGCGATGTTCAGTATGGTCGCGAGACCGTTGAGCGCCTGTTTAGCGTAACAGCATACATTCGTATTGGCGCTATTGGCCTTGTTGGACTTCTGGTGTTTGTTGCCTTTGTCTTTATTAACAACACCATTCGCCTTGCTATTAATGCTCGTCGTCGTGAGATTGCAATCATGCGTCTGGTTGGTGCATCTAACGGCTTTATTCGCGGACCATTCCTTATGGAAGGCGTGCTCGAGGCTCTTATCGGCGCTCTTCTCGCCATTGTCGTTTTGGTTGTTGGAGCCCACATGCTTCTCCCGGTTATGGCAGAAAGCATGACCTTCTTGACCTTTGCTATTCCAACAACGGTCATGCTGGGTATGAGTGGCCTTTTGCTGCTCTTAGGTTTGCTTCTGGGACTCTTTGGTTCTGCTATTGCTATGGGCCGCTATCTGAAGGCATAGCAACTAAGCAACCTGGTACTTCAATTGTCAAAGTGAAGTATCAATTAAGAAAGTTTTTTGCATAAAGATTGCAAGGTAAGACCTCGTGAAAACCGTTCACGGGGTCTTTTTACGTTAAACGGTATTTACCAATTTGCAGGTAGAATGATATTTTTAAGGGTGAATTGTTAGGCCACGTACTTGAATGGGGGCCAAGTATGGAGACCAACCTGCACAAATTCCAGGCTTTTACTTCTGCGGCGTATCACAGTAGCTTTACGGTGGCGGCAGAAGAGCTGGGATGCACTCAGTCGTCTATTAGTCGCATGGTGGCAAGTCTAGAAAAAGAGTGGGATGTCCGCTTGTTTAACAGACATGGCGGCTATGTAAGTCTGACTCCTGAGGGAAAGACGCTTTTGCCTGTTGCAGAAGAGGTGTGCCAGGCATACAGCAAGTTGAGCAATCAAGTGAATCGCGTCAGCGCCATTGAGATGGGCAACCTTGTTATTGCTGCGCCTTCGAGCTTTCTTTCACGAACACTGCCAGGTCATCTGAAGAAGTACATGACTGATCATCCAAACATCAAAGTTGAAGTTATCGAGTGCACGTACGGCGAAGCCCTGCGTCTTATTAGCAAGGGTAAGGTGGATATTAGTTTTACTATGACCCGCGCAACTGAGCAGGGATTTACTTCAACATTATTTGATCATGATGAGGTTATTGTTGTTTCTCAAAAGGGACATTACGAGAAGAACCTTGAGACAATTCCTGTTAAGCGTCTTATCGAAGAGCCCTTTATTGTTGATATTGAGACGGCTCCTTTGCTTCAGAAGCAGCTCAAAAACGCACGTATGACATTTGCATCATCTGATTCATTCACCATTATGTCCATGGTAGAGTCGGGTCTTGGTGTAAGTTTGTTGCCACTTGAGGCAACAAAAGGTACAAATTTTGATATTGATGTACATCATCTAGAAACTCCCGTACATCGTAATGTCTTTATTACACATCGTGTAAAAGGCGAGATGTCGCGCACTACAGAAGAGTTTTTAAAGTATTTGAGTTAAAGATTGATACATAGTTGTGTACGTTAACTATTTGAAAATTGCATAACTGTTATTAGATTTTGGTAAAGATGTAAAAAGATTTAACTACCGCTCGCGGTTATAGCCTTTACGCTTACGGGTTTATCTGACGCCCAGAGGGCGCTACTCCTTTTTTCAAATCGCTTCGGGTGCAAACATAGTCTCATCAAGTTCTTCGTCCGAGTAATTACGGGAAGGAGTGGGACATGGCAGAAAATGCCGAGGCACCTGAGATGCAAAAGTCGTTGAGTCTATTCAACTTCTTTACCATCGGATTTGGTGCGATCATTGGTACCGGATGGGTGCTCCTGGTAGGCGACTGGATGGTTCTTGGTGGAGGACCATTCCCCGCGATGATCGCATTCGCAATTGGCGCAATTTTCCTTGTACCAATTGGATGTGTTTTTGGCGAGCTCACTGCTGCTATTCCAATTTCTGGTGGCATCATTGAGTACGTCGACAGGACATTCGGCCGCCCAATGGGCTTCTTTACCGGCTGGATGCTTCTTCTGGGCAACGCTCCACTATGTCCTTGGGAGGCAATTGCTATTTCCACGCTTCTCACCGACCGCTTTGGTGCATTCCCTATTCTTTCTTGGCTGAGGTCCGTTAAGCTCTACACCATTCTTGGTGCAGATGTTTACCTGTGGCCAACAGTCATCGCTCTTTGCTTTGCTATCCTGGTCATCTTCCTTAACTTTAAGGGCGCTGGCGCAGCAGCTAAGCTTTCGAGCTTCCTGACTAAGGCTCTGCTGACTGGTATGATCCTTGCAATGGTTATCTCCTTTGCAACTGGTTCTCCAAGCAACGGCCTCCCCGTCTTCTCCCAGGCAACTGAGGTTGCAGGTGGCGAGGGCACAAAGGCTACCAGCTTCTTTGGCGGCATCATTGCAGTACTTGTTATGACTCCATTCTTCTACGCTGGTTTTGACACCATTCCACAGCAGGCAGAAGAGGCTTCTGCTGACCTTGACTGGAAGAAGTTTGGCATCATTCCTGCACTTGCACTTATCGCTTCTGGTGTCTTCTATCTCATCTGCATCTATGCATTCGGAACCATGATTGACTGGCACGAGTTTGTTAAGTCTTCCGTTCCTGCACTTGCAGTTCTCGAGCGCATCAACCTGTTCTTCTACATTGCAATGCTCATCATTGCAACACTCGGACCTCTGGGCCCAATGAACTCCTTCTTTGGTGCTTCTACTCGTCTGATGCTTGCTCTTGGTCGTAAGAAGATGCTCCCAGAGTCCTTCGCAAAGATCGACCCTAAGTCCGGCGCACCTCTGACCGCAAACATGTTCATGGCTGGCCTGACCCTTGTTGGTCCATTCCTTGGCCGCAACATGCTTGTTCCTCTGACCAACGTTGCTTCTCTCGGCTTCATCTTTGCATGCACCATGGCTGGCGTTGCCTGCCTGCGCCTGCGTCAGACCGAGCCAGACCTGCCTCGTCCTTACAAGGTCAACGGTGGTATCGCAGGCATCCTGGCTGCAATTCTTGCTGGTAGTATCATCATCGGCCTGATGGTTGTTCCTTTCAGCCCTGCAGCTTTGAAGCCAGTTGAGTGGATCATCACCATTTCTTGGATTGTCATTGGTATGGCCATCTTCATGATCTTTGGTCGTCAGTCTGAGAAGGCAGCAGCATAAGTTGCTTGCAAGCTCTAAAGGTTTCATCGGTACGTTGAACTAAGCACGTTATTTGTTTCTTTAGTTTGGATTTTTTGCGCCCAAAAAGGGTGGGCGCAAAAAGATAGTATTTATCATTTACTAGAGGGGGAAAGAAATGAGTAAGATTGCTTTTGTAGGCGGAAAGCTCGTTGACGGCACTGGCGCCGCTCCTGTTGAGGATTCTCTTGTCCTCGTAGACGACAAGAAGATCGCTTATGCTGGTCCTCGCACTGAGGTTCCAGAGGGCTATGAGGTCCGTGACATCCAGGGCCGCACCATTATGCCAGGTCTTATCGATACACACCTGCACTTCTCCGGCAACCTGACCGACAACGATAACGACTGGGTTATCGAGTCCGTTGCTCAGAAGCAGGCATGCGCAGTCAAGCAGTCCTGGGACGCTCTCTCCCACGGTCTTACCACCGTCTGCGAGATTGGCCGCAATGGTATCGCAATTCGTGACCTCGTTAACATGGGGGTCATGGAGGGACCACGTATCTACGCTACTGGCCTTGGCTTCTGCCGCGTTGCTGGTCACGGTGACTGCCACCAGCTCCCACAGGAGATTTCCAAGAATGGTCACCCATGGGGCGATCAGGTAGACGGTCCTTGGGATCTTCGTAAGGCAGTTCGTCGTCGTCTTCGTGAGAACCCAGACGCAATCAAGATTTGGGCTACCGGTGGCGGTATTTGGCACTGGGACTCCGGTCGCGATCAGCACTACTGCTACGAGGAGATCAAGGCAGTTTGCGACGAGGCAGCAATGGTTGGCATTCCTGTTTGGTCACACTCTTACAACAGCTTCTCCGCAGCTTATGACTCCGTCCGTTGCGGCTGCGAGCAGATGATTCACGGCTTCGAGCTTGATGCAAAGACCATGGATCTTATGTGCGAGCAGGGCACCTTCTTTACTCCTACCATCGGCTTCCTGCCAACTTGGTACGGAACTTATCCACCAGAGTGGACTCCAGAGCTTGACGCATTCCCAGGCGATACCGTCGTTGAGAAGGGTCTCAACCGTACATACGAGAACCTCCGTGCTGCTAACGAGCGCGGCGTCACTCTCACCATCGGCTCCGACTCCTTCAGCTTCGTAACTCCTTACGGCTATGTCACCATCGATGAGATGTATGACTTCGTTGAGAAGGCTGGCGTCACCATTCTTGAGACCATCAAGGCTGCTACCCTTAACGGCGCTAAGATGGTTCACCACGAGGATGAGTTTGGCTCCCTCGAGGCTGGCAAGCTTGCTGACCTCCTGGTTGTCAAGGGCGACGTTGCTACCAACATCCGCGACCTTACCCCAGATAACATGGAAGTTATCATGAAGGAAGGCAGCGAGGTTATTCGCGGCACCTTCTAAGAGGTAAACCAATCCCTTCTGGAGCCCCTATGCAGTCTCTGCATAGGGGCTCTTTTTGTATGTGCAGGGATGGCGAGAAACCCGTTGAGGGCTCCGACGTCTATCCGTCGAGATGTTCGTCGAGAAACCCGTCGAGATCCCTGGAACTTCTCGCCTTATCTGCGCATCGTCTATCACAAGGCACTTTAGGGTACATATCAGAAGATTCATCGGGTCAGCGCAAAAGGCGCTGGCTTCTACCTACAGGAGGATTTTTGGCTAGAAAACGCATACATAAAGGAAACCGTCGTCAGGGGCGTGCAAAAGTCTCAAAGCGACCATCGGCGTTGCTTACAGGCACGCTGAGCCTTTCTCGTCCAGGAGTTGCTACCGTAAGCACCCCTGAGGGTACGTATGCGCTGGCCAAGCACGGGATTCATGAGGCAATGCATGGAGATGAGGTCCAGGTTTCGCTTGTCTCGGCCAAGGGAAAGACTCCTCTGGCAAACGTGCGCTTTGTGCTTACGCGAGCTACTCAGACGTTTTTGGGTATCTACCACGACGCCGGTCCACTTGGCGCTGTGGTGCCGCTGGATAGTCGCATTCAGCGAGATTTCTTTGTGCTTCCCGAAGATCCTTCTGTTGGGCGTCATTACGTTTTTGAGGGCGACGTGGTTGTCGCGCGTATCACGGAGTATCCAACGCGTAAAAGCGCTGCTGTGGTTACTATCGAGCGCCGCGTGGGATCAGCCGAAGATCTGGACATGAACGTTGAGGCAACTATTGCTTCGTATGGTTTGGCAACGGAATTTCCTATCAAGGCACTGAAACAAGCCGAGAAAATCTCCGTTGATGCAGATAAAGCCCTTGCAGAAGACGCTTCAAGACACGATTTGCGAGAAGAGCTGTGCATCACCGTAGACCCAGCAGATGCTAAAGATTTTGATGACGCCGTTGGTGCGCGGAAGCTTGAAGATGGCAGCTTTGAGCTGTGGGTTCACATTGCAGACGTGGCTCACTATGTGAACTGGGATTCTCCCATTGACCTGGAAGCTCGCATGCGCACCTGCTCGGCATATTTAGTGGACCGCGTGTTGCCCATGTTGCCAGAAAAGCTCTGCAATGACGTGTGTTCTCTGCGACCAGCTGAAGATAGGCTGGCTATGTCGGTAAAGATGAAGCTGAGCAACTCAGGCAAGATTCTTGGCGCAACGGCTATGAATTCCGTCATTCGCTCACGAGCAAGACTCAGCTACGACCAGGTAGATAGCTATCTGCAAGGAGACGTCGCGGCACTTGACTCCGTTGTGCCTAGAGAAGACGTCGGCGCAATCAAAGAAATGATTAACGTGCTCAATCAAATCCGAGCACTGAGAGAAGAGATTCGTGAGAAACGCGGTTCGGTAGATTTTGAAAGCGTAGAGACGCGCGTAGTGCTTGACGAGAATAACAAGCCAGTTGGCGTGTCGGTGCGCGAGCGCACCCAAGCAACGGGGCTTATCGAGGAAGCAATGCTTGCAGCCAATGAGAGCGTCGCGCACATGCTCAGCCAGCATGACCTGGAGTCGGCATATCGCGTGCATGAGCAGCCTTCTCCAGAGTCACTTAAGCTTGCGGTCACTCCACTTGTAGCGATGGGTGCTCTTGAGCCAGATGTTGCGTCTCGTATTGCCATTGGCGATCAGACGGCATTGCAAGAAGCGCTGGAGTCAGTCCACGGCACACGTTATTCTCGTGTGGTAAATGCACAGCTGCTTAGAGCCCAAAAACGAGCTATCTATCTGCCAACAAACCAGGGCCACTTTGCCCTGGGAGCAGATGCGTACTGCCACTTTACCTCGCCAATCAGGCGCTATCCTGACGTGATAGTTCATCGTACGCTCAAGCGTTTGCTCCGCGGACAGACGGCGTCTCACGCAGAGCTCAGTGCCCTTCCAGATATCTGCAGCACCTGCTCTGAGCAGGAGCGCAAGGCAGATGCGGCGGCTCGTGCTACGCAAAAGATCAAGCTGGCTGAGTACTACCAGAGTCGTCTGGGAGAAGAAACGTGGGGAACTATTGACGGCTGCGAGCGTTTTGGCCTGTTCATTACATTGGACGATACCTACGCCGACGGGCTTCTCGCCGTGAGGGATTTGGGTCACGAATGGTACGTGTATGATCAGGAGACTCTGGCGCTGATAGGGGAATCAACAGGCAAAACGTATCGCATTGGTGGACGTGTGCGCGTGAAGATTTCTGGCGTAAATGTGGCTCGTGGTCAGATTGATTTGGCACTTGTGGAATAATAAGCAGGTAGATTACGTGCGGGTTTATGAAGCGCCCGCACAGATGATTGCATGATTGATATTGAATGATAGGTGAGTAAGATGGCACTTTCGGCACTTTCAGATGAGCTGATGCGCGCTGAAGGCATGATGATGCAGGACCAGAATGAAGAGGCCCTTGAGCTGCTGCTTCGTTTGGCTGAAGACGCTGAGGAATATGTGGATTGCAACTGCCAAACCACAGATGAGCTGCAGTATTTTGCGTTTCCAACGTTATTTGACCGCTTAGCGTATAGGCGCGTGGAGAACGACCCTCGCAAGCTTGAGGACGTTCATGAGCCGTTTGATCGGCTGTACGGAGACCTTGCAATGGCTTACGTACGTACTGGCGATTACGAAAACGCCATGAATGCGCTGAAGACTGCCATTCGTTGGAACCCAATGAACTGCGGATTTAGGCTTGATTTGGCTGACCTGTTTAAGATTGCAGGAGATATTCGTGAGCATATTGCCCTGACATTTGGCGTCTTTGAGCGCGCAAGCGAGGCAAGGCATCTGACCAGGGCGTTTTTGAACTTTGCTGCGTGGTTTGAGGCTCAGGGTAGGCTTGAGCAGGCTGCAGCATGTCTGAGGGCTGCTCGTCGCTTTGAGGTTAAAGACAGCACGCTTGAGGCCGCTCTTGACCAGGCTGCAGGCACCCCTAAAGATCCTGATGGTCTTACCGACGAAGAGGCAAATGACCTGCTTGAGGCAGAGGGCCTGCCAACAGGCGCCAACGCCGAGATTGCGGTTTGCCTGCTGATGTGTGCGCAGGATTGCGCCGCCATGGGCGACAGGGCTACTGCAACTGAGATGACCATTCGCGCTCGCGATCTTGTGGGCGAGCAGGCAGCTCTTACGCTTCTGCAGCTTGTCCGCGACGCCGCAATCTCCGAGGGCTTTACCGCGGGCGGCAATCCTGTATCTGCTGACGCGCCAGGCAATGCATCTGGCGAGAAAACCGATGCAGCAGAAACTTCGGATGGGGAAGGCAAGTAAGTATGGCCGAGACCCAGGGAAAACAACAGGGCAAGAAGTCGATCGCACGTAATCGCTCTGCTCGTCATGAGTACGAGATTGGCGAGACCTTTGAGTGTGGCCTGGTGCTTACTGGCACCGAGGTCAAGAGCCTGCGTGAGCGTGGCTGCCAGCTGACCGATACGTTCTGCCTCATTCGCGATGGTGAGGCGTGGATTCACGGCATGCACCTGCACCCGTACACAAACGGTGGCGTGTGGAACGTTGACCCAGATAGAAAGCGCAAGCTGCTACTTCACCGCAGGCAGATTGACTATCTTGACGCAAAGCTTCGCCAGAAAGGCTTGGCGCTGGTTCCGCTTGAGATCTACTTTGACGAGCATAACCGCGTCAAGTTGCTGATTGCGCTTTCGCAGGGTAAAAAGCTCTACGACAAGCGTGCGTCTGCAGCCAAGCGTGATTCTGACCGCGAGATTCAGCGAGCTCTCAAGGAGCGCAGCCGCTAGTAGTGCGTCGCTGCCGTACGCGAGCGTACCGCCGGAAGCGGCTGGCGCTCGGAGCACGCCGAACTTCTCGCCAAAAAATTTCGTGCGAATTTTATGAGAATCATTCCTATTTTCGGAATAATGCTTTAGAATCGCTCAAGATTTGTTACTATCTGCATGAGCACTTAACCGCGGATAAGGGCCACGGTTAGTTGCCGTCCGCGTTAAATGCGCGAATAGAAGGAAAAGCGCGTCAGCGCTTGGAGAGAGGAATAAAAATGGCAGAGACTACTTACAAGTTTGTTTGCACCGTTTGTGGCTATGAGGTCGAGGTTGACACTCCAGAGCTTCCTGAGGACTATGTTTGCCCAGTTTGCGGCGTTGGTCCTGAGATGTTCGAGCTTGTCGAGGAGTAAACTCCCCACAAATTAGTCAGATAGGTTATCCGCGCAAGATTGCACGTTGGTAACCTCTTTGATGATCACCCAAACAAAATCGTAAAAGCGATGTAGGATTTAACCTGCATCGCTTTTCGTATACGCCTGCGTAATATGTGCCGTGGATGTACGCAATGTGGTTGGAGTAGTCTTGAAGCACGCGTTACAAATGTCAGATTCGGTGGAAGTTGCAGCATTCTTGGCCTTTTCGGGCGGAGTGATGGACGCCTATTCCTACCTGGTACGTGGTGGTGTTTTTGCCAATGCTCAGACGGGAAACTTACTGCTTTTTGGTATTAATTTGACAAGCGGTTCGTTTGAAAAGTGTCTCAAATACGCCCTTCCAATTTTGGCATTTGCCATAGGTATTGCGCTTTCATATGCTATTCGAGCCATTGCGCGAGAAGAACATCTGCACTGGAGACAGCTGGCGGTTATCGTAGAGATTGCGCTTCTAGGTGTAGTTTCTTTACTTCCAACCGATATGAACCTGCTGGCAAACAGCCTGACGTCACTTGCGTGTGGCATTCAAGTCCAGGCGTTTAGAAAGCTACATGGTCACGCTTTTGCAACTACTATGTGCATTGGAAACCTCCGCGGCGGAACGCAAGAAATAGCCGCATATATGCACACGCACGATTCATCTCACATTGAGACATCGCTGCTCTATTTTGGAACTATTTTCTGCTTTGTAGCTGGTGCGGTAGTGGGTAACTTGCTCATTCCGCTGCTGGGAACCCATATGATTTGGCTGTCACCCGCAGCGCTTCTCGTGGTTATTCTTATCATGTTTATTGATCGCGAGAAACAAGTCCTAGAAGCTCACGGTAAGTCTGCAAAGTAAGCCGTTAAGTAGGCCGTAAAGTAAGCCACAAAGTAAGCCGTTCCCAAAATAGTCATATCTTTTTTGAAAGAATGGCAGTTCATGGGGTATACTCTCTACACTTTGAATTGTGTGTAGTGTCACTTGCGTACACAATTCAGGAACATTGAAAACTGCATGGTGGCAGTTTCTCTCATTTTTGGGGGTGACTGGATTCGACAAGGTGAGTTTGCGGTGGGCAGCAAGCCGTGGTCTCCTCGCCACGTAAAACAGGGGTAACGTCAAATTGAATTGACAACACTCTTACTTTTGAGCCTCGTATGGCTCTCGCTGCTTAATTTAGTTCAGCGCGTCTAACTGGGATTTTCTCCTGTTCTCAGGGTGACGTCATTTTAGGGAGATGCTTGTAAGGACGTAGTTGGTATGCCTTACAAAAAGATTGAACCAACTGGAGTACCAAACGCCTGTTACTAAGTGTGCGGTACTTGAGATTTAATTAGTAACTGAGCTTGGAGACACCTGCCTAGGATTTGCTTTGGACCGGAGTTCGATTCTCCGCACCTCCACCATACATTCGTTACTCATGAATGGCGAGAAACCCCGTGATTCATGAGTACTTTTTTAAACGCAACATTGTGTTGCACGTCTGCAAAAGAGCCGCACTCCGATGTATTTGGAGTGCGGCTTTTGCTGTTCAGGATTTATTTTTACGTTGGCGTTTGTTTTTTACTCGTTTAGCGGAAAGTCATAGGCTACGGGCAGTTGAGGGGTAATATTTAGTTAGCAAAATCTAACAAACACCAAAAGGCAAGTTCAGACATCATTTTCTGCACGTATAGTCCATCGCATTGGTGGATTGCTTTTCAAATCATATGACGCCGTGAATGGAAAATAGAATCGAGGCGAAGCAATGTCAAAGAGTGCTTCAAGGTTTCAAAAAGTGCTGATGTCGTGGGTGTATCGCGGCAAAGAAATATTTAAGCCCCTTAACACAGGTGCCATTGATGAGCACGTGAGGTGCATACGTGAGTATGTGGCCAATATTTTCTTCTACACTAAAGGCAGTACTACCATCATGATTGACGCAGGGTACAGCTACGATCGCCTGCAAGAAAAGATGGACTGGCTGGGAATTGACCCTAAGGATATTCAGCATATTCTAATCACTCACCTAGATACCGATCATATTGGCGCAATCGAGTCGGACAGTGACCAGCTTTTCAGTCACGCACAGGTTTATATTGGCGATGTTGAAAATAGGTATTTAACAGGAGAAGTTGGTCGCCGTGTAATGAATGGCTGGTTTAAGCTGCCAAAGGTGATCATTCCAAATAAAAAGACACTTCTGCACGACGGGGAAGTGCTTGATATTGATGGCATAAAAATCGAAACAATTCTTGTCCCCGGTCATACCTGGGGTCACGTGGTGTATCTGATTGATGACGAGTATTTATTTTCTGCCGATACTATCTGGCTGGGAGCAGACGGTGGTTATAGCTTTATCAATAAGCTTGCAGAAGACAACAAACTTGCTGTTGAATCGCTTGCAAGGCTAGAGGGCATTCTGCGTGAGCGTGGACTTAATCCCAAAATTATCACCGGGCATACAGGCTGGACAGATGACATCAACTTTGTCTTTGCTCATACTGATGAGGTGTGTAACGTCAACAAACCAGTCAAAGTTCATGACCCTAAGGCTCCCTACGACGCATATGACGAGCGCGACGACACACGCGAAAACGCGGTGAACACGCCACTTCTTCCCTGTAATAGGTAACGCCGGAGCAATAAAGAGTACATGATAAATGCACGTTAGGACTCTGTCAGAAATGGCAGAGTCTTTTTCAGTCAGAAAGTAGTTAAAGTTTTTCAGAATTTCTCGTTGACATATTCCACAAGTGGAACTATTATCGTTATAAGATATTCAACAAGTGGAATATAAGGAGATGAGAGATTTGCTCAAGCAGGGAATTCTTGGTCTCTTGAATTATGGAGATATGTCCGGCTACGAGATTAAAACGATCTTTCAACAGTCGCTTAATTACTTCTGGACCGCCCAGACAAGCCAGATTTATAGAGAGCTGCAGTCGCTAGAAAAAGACGGCTGGGTTACCTCAACGCTCGTCGCTCAAAAAGGAAAGCCGGATAAAAAGGTTTTCTCGATAACTGAAGCCGGCAAAGAAGAGTTGCAGAGGTGGCTGAGGGAAGACTCTCAGTCCTCGGTGCTGCGCATTCCGCTTTTGATGCAGACGTTCTTTAGGGGCGAGTGTTCCTACGAGGAAAACCTTGCGTTCTTTAAACGAATCGCAGATAACGCCTCCTCGTTTCCTGGTGGAAGTGAGCTGGCAGCTGGCGCGGTGGCCGCTTACGCAGCTCAAATGGGTGACCCAGAGAAGGCGTTGTTCTGGCAATTTACTATCGAGTACGGCAAGATGCACGAGGAAATGCTTAGGGCATGGAGCGAGAAGTGCATGAAGGAGCTGGAGGCGCACCATGAACATTCTGCTCATTAATGGCAGCCCCAAGGGCAAAGCTAGCAACTCTCTGCGTCTCGCTAAGAGTTTTATCGAGGGCGTCTCTGAGCAGCACGCAAATGAAGACGTGACTGTTGAGCAGCTCAATGTTGCTGCTATGGACATCAAGCCATGCAAGGGATGCTTCCACTGCTGGAAGAACACGCCTGGCCAGTGCATTATGTCGGACGACGAAGAAGACGTCATCCAAAAGCAGCTCTGGGCTGACCTGGTTATTTGGAGTTTTCCGCTCTACTACTTCAACGTACCTGGATTGCTAAAGAACCTTATTGATCGCCAGCTCCCCATGAGTCTGCCCTTCATGAGCGACGCAAATAGGGGATATGGAAGTGGTGCGCACGAATCTCGCTATGACATGTCCGGCAAGAAGCACGTTCTTATCTCTACCTGCGGATTCTATTCTTCAGAGGGCAATTACGATAGCGTTACCAAGATGTTTGACCACATTCTTGGCCAGGGCAACTACGAGAGCATTTTCTGCGGTCAAGGCGAGCTCTTTCGTGTAAAGGAGCTTTCCGCACGCACCAACCAGTACTTGGAGCTTGTCAAAAAGGCTGGTTCAGAATACGCTCAGGGCGGCATTTCTGACCAGACAAAAGCTGAGCTCAAAGTCTTGCTGTATCCAAAAGAGATGTTTGAGCAGATGGCAGATGCAAGCTGGGGAATTTCTCGCGATACAAGCGCTCAGGGCAGCAAAAACGCTGGCGAGAAACCCGTTGAGCAGGTACCTTTTGACCATATCTTCACCTCGCAGATGGCGGCCCTGTATGATAAGACGGCTTACGACGGAAAAGATCGCGTGCTTGAGATGAACTACACCGATCTTGGGCGTAGCTACCAGATTCTGCTGGGCAAAGACGGCAGCAGGGTCTTTACTGATGGCAGTCTTACTACCACCACAAAGCTCAACACTCCGTTTGAGGTCTGGCAGTCCATTTCTCGTGGCGAGATAAGCGGACCAGAGGCGCTGGGTAAGCACCTGTATACCGTTGAGGGCGATTTTTCCTTCATGATTGATTGGGATAAGTATTTTGGTCCCACTCCTGGCGGCGCATCTGGAGGTGCGCAGAACGTGCCGCTTGAAGAAGCGGACAACACGCAGAAAAACCCTCAGATGATTACAATGCTGCTCCCTTGGATTACCTTCTGGACTGCAACATCGTTTGACTCCCAGGTTGGCGCTAT
Organism: Lancefieldella sp.; assembly: GCF_057237245.1. Lineage (NCBI taxonomy): Bacteria > Bacillati > Actinomycetota > Coriobacteriia > Coriobacteriales > Atopobiaceae > Lancefieldella > Lancefieldella sp. The sequence goes on along the minus strand of NZ_DBHHJM010000009.1, from coordinate 47,316 downwards.
GATTGTGCTGCTTGTTACTGCTTTAATGCCGCTTATTATGAGGAACTTCAAGTTCACCATCTGGGACAGAATCTCATTTGCCCTGGTCGGAGCATTGTCTGCAGGCGTTTTTATGAGCGGAAATGGCGACGGGAATCTTATTGTCAATTTGGGTTACCTGGCTTTTGGTCTTATGTGGTTGGCCTCGTGCCTTACTAAAGAGCCTCTCTGCGCTGCATATGTTAAGTACAGCTACGGTGGAGATAATGCCTACAACAATCCGCTGTTCATGAAGACAAATTATATTTTGGCTGCATGTTGGGGTGCTATGTACGTGTTAACGGCCATTTGGAGCTGGTTTGCAGTTCAAAATGGTGTGGGCGGTATTTTGGTTATCGTGAACAACCTGGTTCCTATTGGAATGGGCTTGTTTACGGCGTGGTTCCAAAAGTGGTATCCAGCTAAGATGGCAAGCGGAAAGTAAGCAGCTCAATCCACTACAAAACACCTACACGTCAAAAGAGAAGCAGTACTGAACTGCCTCCCATTTCTTATGTCCAAGAAATGGGAAGCAGTTCATATGCGGGTGATTATGATTCTGTAGCGTGTTAGCGTCGGCTTTTAGGCCTGGCGCACAAAATAGCGCAGTTTTGGTAGGTTCTGCTGAAGAATTGACATGTTCCTAATCAAGATAGCCAGTCAGCCAGGCGGTCTCACTGACCGATATACATTTCTATGTATAAACTTTATTTAATATGCTGAATAATGAATAGGAATATATAAAGAATTTAACTATAGGTAAATTCTGTATCTACGGAACACACCTAAGTCGGATATTCTGCTCAATTGTGGGCATTTTACACACCTAATGACGATAATCTGCATGATTGAGGTATTTTCAGCGTAATGTATACGTCTTTTTAACAGATTATCCGACTTAGGTGTGTTTTGAACTGCCTCCCATTTCTCGTGTCCAAGAAATGGGAGGCAGTTCACTGCGGGCTCTCTTATTGGGCTTCTCGTCGCTTTGCTTTACTATAGCCACATAAGGAGATGATGCGACATGAATAAAGCGGCTCAAGTAATCAAGAACCTTTCACAGGGATTTTTAATTTCAGGTATTTTAAGTGCGCTTATGGGTGCATACTACCTGTTCGCTAAGGCAGGGCTTCCTCTGCAAGATCCTCCGCTGGCGCTCAAAATTCAATACGAGATTGACTTTGGCGTTGGCGAGAAAATGCTTATGTTAGGTCTAACCTGCCTGTTTATCGGCTGCGTCGGCTATACCGTTGCGTGGATTTGCTCCAAGACAGAGAAAGTTCAAGAGCCAGATAATCACCAAGCTGGTAGACCTTCTCGCCCTAATGAGGCAAATTGAAGTGCGATGGCCTGAATTCATATTCGCAAGCAGCAGATGCGGTGCGGATACAAAAATTTGAACTATTTTCAAAACAGTACTGTCCATGCAAACTGTACTATTCATCAGCCAAATTCACTTTTTATGTGAATACTAATTTCTCATATGTTTTGGCTATCAATTTGTAAGAAAATATAGATGTAATATGCACATCTTTTTGAGGGGCCATCATGAAAAAAGGTTTTCTTAAGAGAATCTCAGTCTTTCTCACCATGGTTGTGGCATGCCTGTTTATGTCTATTAACACAGCTCAGGCACTTGATCGCCAGAAAGACGATAGTGATCTTACCCAGATCAATATTTACCAGTTCACGCTGACCAGAGACAACATGACTGTTCTCTCGCAGGGAACTGGCGTTAAGCGTGTAGAGATTCCTGCTTCTGATACAGGCAGACTGCCCTCAACAGCTTTTGTTGTTCAGCCAACTAAAGACGGTTCCAACCAGCAGTATAACCAGCCGCTTTCTCTGAAGTTCTCTAACGCTGGTACTGTTGATGGCAAGGACGTTGACGTCTATGTCACCATCAACTCTCTGGACCTTACCCTCAAGAACGCCAACGCAGATTACAACAACCCTAATAAGACTGACGTTGCATTTTTGACCGTTGATGAGAACTGGGGAACTAAGTCCTTCCAGATTATGGACTACATTGACGTGAACCACCCCAGCTATACTGCTGATATGTTCAGGTCCTATGCAATCAACGCAAACGTAACAGTAGAGCTTAAGTACACCGATGGCACCCCTTGTGACCTCAAGCTTGTTATGCAGCCAAGCGATATTGACGTTGTCGGTGATACTGGCGCAAACGAGACCTTCTCTCTTATTAATGCCAATAGCACCATCGATAGCATTGTTATGAATAACAGGAACATTCTTGTTGAGAGCACAAGCGGCAACAATATTACTTGGAATCCTGTTCGTGGTACCTCTGGTCCTGATCAGGAGAAGAACCTTGCAGGCTTTGCTGTTAAGTCCAAGTCAAACAGCATGACATTTGAGTCAACTAGTGCAGCTACCAGCGGCAGCCTTTTTGGTGTGTACACTGAGGCAATTACTCCAGCTCCTGTAAAGGCCGTTGATCCAGAGCAGGCTCCTGCTAAGGCTGGAGAAACCATTACGTATACCGGCACCTTTACGCTGCCAAAGCAGGGTATTGATACCATCGGCAAGATTAAGTCGATGAGCATGGTTGACACCTTTGACGAGCGCCTTGATTTCCAGAGCCTTACCGTAAGCTTTGACGGCCAGACCCTGACCGAAGGTACTGACTATACCGTTTCTGTTGACGGCCAGAAGGTTACGGTCAACATCAAGGATCACCTGCTCACCAAGGCAAATGGCGGCAAGAAGTTTGTTATTACCTATAAGACTGTTACCAACAGCAAGGTAGAGACTGATGGCTCCAACATTGATAACGAGCTCACACAGGTTGTCGACGGAAACGTTGCTCACTCCAACAAGGTAACCACTGAGCTTCTGTACGAGAAGACTCACGAGTTTGTAAGCGGTACTCCTAACAGGGAGCTTCCTCAGGAGGTCTTGGACCTGCTTCCTGGTAAGCAGACTAGAATTCCTAACGGCACCACCGTTACCCCTGATCAGCCTCTTGGTGGTGTTACTCGCGTAGAGACTCCAGATGGAACGTGGATGTTTATCGGTTACGATCACGATTCCGAGGTCATTGATCACAAAAACGCTCACTTCATTGGCGTTTGGGTAGTTCTGCCTCAGCCAAAGAAGGATGTTCTGGACGGTCAGGGCAACTCTATCGACGGCAACAAGGTAACTGCTGGTCAGGTGCTCACGTACTCCGTTACCTACACCAACACCACCAACACCGCTCGCGATGTCACCATCACCGATGTCATCCCAGAGCACACAACTTACGTTGATGGCTCCGCTGATAACGGCGGCACCTACGACCCAGCTACGCGCACCGTAACTTGGACTCAGAATGTTGCTTCGGGCGACACGCTCACCGTAACCTTCCAGGTCAAGGTCAACAAGGGCGAGAAAAACGTCACAGTTGTAAACACTGCCCACGTCAGCGATGGTCTTATCGACACAGATACCAATACCACCACCAACCCTGTTGTCCCTAAGCCTCGCAAGTCCCGCACTCCTTATACCGGCGACGATGCATTGCAGAACACACTGATGTTTGCTATTGCAGGCGGCGCAGCAGTTCTCTTTGCGTTGGGCACACTCAAGCTTCACGCAGCTAAGAACTAAGCTGCGGCACTAGCACACAGTGATTCCAAGCCGCTCTCATTTTGAGGGCGGCTTTTTGTGTAGACGTTTGTAAGCGTGCACGCTTGTGAGCGCGTGCACTCGTGAGCTCAGGCGCGCGCAAAGCGTCGTTCAAGCGCAAGAACGGCGCCCGAAGCGCAAAGAGTGCACTTCACACGCCAGTTAGTGCATTTGAGTGACACGAGATCCCACATAAGAGATGCAACCGTTATTCTAAAGATGCCTTAAGGCAAGGAGACAAGCGGACACAGTTCCGCTACAGCAAGAAACGAAACGTTTGGTCAAGTAAGTTGTTTGGAAGTGCCATGGAAATTCGTGTAGTTGAAGAAAAGGGTCGCGCGCAAATCGAAGTGACCATCTTGAGCGGCCCCGATGACCCGCGCGTTTCGGGAATTGTTCGTCAGCTCCAGATGGTTGACGGAAAGATGACTGGATACGTTCCCGGTACCATCAACAGGCGCGTCGTTCTTCTCGCGGATGTGTCATGGATCCAAACGGACGGCAACGTGACGCTGATTAACCTGGTAAACGGCGAGACGCTGGAAAGCTCCAACCGCTTGACCGAGCTCGAGGATGCTCTCAAAGACACGGCTTTTGTGCGCACTTCTCGACAGGAACTGGTCAACTTGGATCAGGTTACGGGCATCAAACCCGCAGGTTCCGGCCGCATGTTGCTATCACTTGGCGAGAAAACCCTTGTTGCTTCAAGAAAGTATGCTGCCGAAATCAAACGACGCATTGGAATTGTGTAAGGGGTAGAGGGTTTTCTCGCGCATCGCTCCCGGTGCCGAGCGCCAAACACCACTCGAACCACACTTTAACAGCAGTTTTATCCCAGAGAAGGGAACATCATGGAACGCAACGAATCACAAAACTGGCAAGGAATTGAGCGAGAGACTCAGCAAGAATTTGATGAGGGACTCAATAAAACAGCAGGTCAAATTATGTGCAAAGGCATTTCTTCTGGAGCACTATGTTTTACCGGCATCTCGCTTGTGTATGGCGTCATTGCGCTGGCAATCAATTATGGGGACAAGCAGAATAACATCACGCTTCTTACTCTGATTGCCGCGGGTGTGTGCTCAGGTGTTTACCAGCAGATTTGGTTCAACTATCAGCCTCTGATTACCAAGCTTAGCTACCTTCAGAGGTTTCTTGGCTTTAACGTTTGCCTGTTCCCAACGCTTGTTGCGATGGCACTCATTGGTGGATGGGTTCCTAATATGGCACAGGCGTGGATGTCATTTACCGCACTATACCTGGTCATTCTTCTGGTTACAACCTTGGTCTTCAATGCTATTTTCAAGAAAGAGGAGCAGAAATATAAGGCTGCTTTCGAGAAGTATCAGGCATCTCGTCGCGTATAAAGTTTCAACTGATTCTGTACCGTCCGCCGCGCGCCTGATTTCTACAAAGAATCTGTGTCCCAAACACAGATTCTTTGCATTTTTCAGGCAGACTTTTAGTGACGTGACTTTGTATCCAGGTGTGGTTTCATGGGCGTTTACGTGGAGCCTGATTTTCTCGCCATGTCTGAACGATTGGCCGGAAAAGTTCACCAAGTCTGAGCAATTTGCCGGTTTTCCCCGCCATGTCTGAGCTGTTTTACTCAGACATGATGCGTTTTTCAGGCTCAAAAGAACCTTCGCCGAACCGCACGCGCAAGAGCTCGGCCTGTCGAGAAGACCGCGCTCTTGCGAGTCGCACCTGACCGCCGCATGCTGGCAAGCACTTACTTTTTCTTCAGAGCGTTCAGGATGCTGATGATGATGTGGTAGAGGAGCGCGGAAACAGGCCAGATAATCCAGGAACTTTTCCAGTCCTTGGTGATGAAGCTATAGCCCACGTACAGCAAGGTAATGGTGCCAAAATACGCCCTGGCAATTGGCCTGTACTTCAATGCTGCGGATTTGGAGTCTCTCTTGTTGCTTTTCTCGTCGTGAGAGAAATCGCCTTCCTGAAGAAGAACCCTGTAGCCATCTCTAAGAATTCCCGAGTAAACCAGCAGGTAAACGCCAAGAGAGACGAGAATTGCTGCCACGAAGAAACCAAGAGCAAAGGTGAGGCCAGTCCCATAGTACGAGGCAATAAGGAAGGGGATTGCGCTCAGGATGGTAAGGCAGACGCCGGCAGCCTGTTGCACGTATCGCAACGATTCTGTGGACTCGGCGCGCCTACGAACGGCAGCCTCGACACCATACTGGAGCTCGAGAGAGGCCTCCTTGAGCTGCTTAAACTTCGCGAGCTTCATGTCCTGGAGAATCAGCAGGCCAACGCCCGCAGCAATGAAGAGCATCATGATGCAAATGCCTGCGATACCCATCGCATCTGGAGAAATGTGCATCGGATCAAAGTAAAGCGCGTCTTCGCTGTATGTTGCAAGCGAGACAAGAAGCGCGGGCCCCAGGATAAAGAGGGTAATTGCACCTGCCGTGGGGCGAGAAGTTCGTGCGATTGCATCCAGGTATTCGGTGGCTGTGTCGAGAGAAACGCTGAGCTTCGGTGCCACAGTTTTGCTGGTAGATGCGTTGTCAGTGGAAGATTCGCCAACGGTGCCGCCGTCAGTGCTGTCCGTGGTGCTGTCTGCGGTGCTTGCGGCAGCGGGATCCGAAGGGCCACCCTGCCCCGAAGAGGCCGCATAATCAGCAGCTATGGCAGTAGCAGGCAGCTCTTCAAGCTCGTCTTTGAGCAGGTAGTCTGTGGAAACACCAAAGAGCTCGCTTATGGCCATAATCTTTTGAATATCAGGCATGGAAGCCATGGACTCCCATTTAGAAACTGACTGTCTCGAAACGCCAAGCTGTTGTGCAAGCTCTTCTTGTGACCAACCATTACGCTTTCTGAGACTCATGATTTTCTCGCTCAGTAACATGGCTGTTCCTTTCTGTTGGTGATGTGGTGGGATTCACATGTGATAGCTATTACTCTAAAAATTGCCTCGATTGCACACCACCAAGTTGAGTTGGAAATTTGTCAACTCTGAGTTGCGTAATAGTTTACCTGCAGAAATGTTATCAGACTTTGGAAAATTAGTTTTAAAAGTCATTTAAAATTTTCGTGCGTTCGCGGAATATGTCGATCAGACGCGACATTTGTTCAGCATGTCTATGATAGTATCTGCTCACGGAGAAATTAAATAATCCATATCAGAAAGGAATGCGCTAAAAAATTTTGTGCTTCTTGGCGTTGGGCCCGGCGCATAAATTTTGGCGTAAAAGCCACATGAAGAATTTAAAGGTCTGTATCGCTTCATCTGTTCTTGCAGCCGCATTGGCACTTGCTCCAACATTTGCGCTTGCAGAAGACACAACTCCTGCTCCTACAAGCGCCACTGGAGTTACTGCTACAGCTGCAACTCCAACCAGAGAGCAGCTTATGGACCCAACGGTTAATCCATACGCCCCTGAGGACGCATACTTTCTGCCTGATGTTACTAACCCAATTCCAGACGGATTTATGGTTGGCAATGCTGACGGCGTAGTCATTGTCGATAACGGCGATGGCACTGTTACCGTTAAGGGACACTGGACTCCTGCGCTCGATTTTGACGAGGTCATTGAGGTTGAGTTTGTTCGCATTCCAGATCCAACGCCTACACCCACTCCTACTCCAGATCCAACTCCAGCTCCAACCCCTGATCCAGAGCCAGCTCCAGCACCAGAGCCAGAGCCTACACCAGCTCCTGCACCAACACCAGAGAAGAAGTCCACTCTTCCTGCAACTGGTGTCGCAGACGTTGTTATTCCAGCTTCTGTTCTTGCAGTAAGCGGTCTTGGTTTTGTTGCTGTTTCTCGTAAGGTCCGCAAGTAGGGGAAGAGCCTGCGACGCTGGCCGCGGCAACTTCGACGCCGACCGCGTTGCAAAGCCAAAGGGTTTCTCGCCAGAAGAATATAACATGCATGTAAAGTGCCCGAGATTCGGGCACTTTTTTGTGCGGAAACCGATTGAGCGGCCAGGCGGAAATTGGGTACACTCTGAATAACGAAATTCGGAGGTTGTTATGGAAGACCAGCAGCAGAAATTCTCGCAGGACGGTGGCGTGGAGCAGGAGTCGGTGCACCCATCTTCAACTGCGCTTATTCTAGAAGGCGGCAGTTATCGAGGCATTTTTACTGCTGGAATTCTTGATGTGCTTCGCGAGAAGGGCGTCACTAACTTTGAGAGCGTGTGGGGAGTTTCCGCGGGCGCTATCAACGCCGTGAGCTTCAGGTCCAAGCAGATGGGCCGCGCCATGCGCATCATGCTGGCCTTTAGGGATGACCCTCGCTTTCTTTCGATTCGCTCGTTGATCACTACTGGCGACATCGCGGGCGCGGATTTTATGTTCGATGAGATCCAAAACCATTTGGACCCCTGCGATAACGAGGCATTCAATCAAAATCCCATGCAGATGTACGTGGTGGCGTCCGACGTTACGTTTGGCACGTCGGCGTATCTGCACGTAAAAAAGTTCCCGGAAGACGTGACTATGGTCCGAGCGTCCGCGTCGATGCCAACGGTTTCTCGCATGGTTGAGCTGGACGGACATCGTTATTTGGACGGCGGAACAACTGATTCAATTCCGTTTGCGGCGGCGCTTGGTTTGCCCGACGGTAAAGCGGAACGCGCGGTTGACATTCCCGACCACAAGCCGGCAAAGAAAGCGCTGGTCATTATCACGCAAGATAGGGATTTCGTAAAAACCGACGTTAACGAGCAGATCGCTATCCGCTCGCAGCTCTACTCCGCGTATCCATACTTTGAAGCCGCATTGGCTTCTCGCGCCGAGCGCTACATGGATCAGCGCAAACAGCTTTTTGAGTTGGAAGAAGAGGGTAGAGTGTTGGTACTTCTACCTCCTGAGCCAGTTGAAGTTAAAGTTAACGAGAAGTCCGGTGAAGCCCTACTGTCTCTGTACCTGACAGGTCGCAAAGTTGCACTTGAGCGTCTCGAAGAGATTAAAAGTTTTATCGAGTAGGTCGCGCGAGCTAGCGCTCGCGCGACCTGCGCAGGACCCGCAAGTTGACACGAAAAGAGTTTGTTTTGAAGACGCCAATGAACAAGTTTTTGAAGGTAATGTTTGCGCTGGTTATCGTTGCGATGACCGGTGCGGCAATTCTGCAGATCGTCGCTCCCGAGTACATGGGAAGCAACGCCGCTTATGGCATTTCGACCGGATGGCAGCGAGAGATTGGTTTTTGGAATCTCGCGGTACTCATCATTTTGGTCACCACTTGCTTCCACTACGATTGGGTCTATCTACGTGCGATTTTGCTCGCGCTGATTCTGGGTGGCATTGGAATTGGAACCAACCACTTCATCCATTTTTTGAACGCTCACGAGTCGGTAAATTTGGTTGGTGCTATCGAGAATTACGTTCTTGCAGTTGGCTGGATGGTTGGCTGGAAACTTGAATGTAACCGCAGAAAAGTCGAAGGCGCTTCCGAGTAACTGCGGAAAGGTCGCGAGCGTTTTGCACGACGGCGCTACGAGCGAGACGTTATGCCCGCGACGTTATGCGCGCCTGATTTTCTCGTCATGTCTGAACGATTTGCCGGAAAAGTGCTCCATGTCTGAGTGGTTTTGCCTGATTTTCTCGCCATGTCTGAGCTGTTTTACTCAGACGTGATGTAGTTTTCAGGCTCAAAATTTAGGGTCAAAGCGCCTATCTTTCACGCGCCTGATTTTGTCAAAGAATCTGTAAATTTTGCCTAAAAATGCAAAAGAATCTGTGGATTTGCCTGATTTCTGTAAAGAATCTGTGCCTCAAATACAGATTCTTTGCACTTTTTAGGCGCATATTGCTAGACTGGCTCGCCTGGCGAGAAACCCCGCGCGCTAGCGCAGGCGCGTGAGCTGCACTTTCTCGATAAGCGAATCCACAACCGAGCGCTCCGCCGCCTGAGTTCCGCTCTCCATGACGTTTGCGGCGCCCGTGGCCATAGCCAGTCGCAGCGCGTCTTCTGTCGAGAGACCCTGTGCATCTGCAAAGGCAAGCGCCGCCACAACGGAGTCACCAGCACCGACAGTGCTTCCTACCTGGACTTTTACTGGACCTGCATACCAAACCTCGTCGGCCGTGGCGTAGACGGCGCCGTTGCCGCCCATGGAAACGCAGACCGTGTCGATGCCACCAGCAACAATTTCGGATGCGGCAGCGGCAATCGCGTCCACGTCGGCAAGCTCACGGCCAAGCATGGCGGAGAGCTCGTGGTCGTTTGGCTTGGTGAAGTACGGCTTCTGCTCAAGACCAGCTGAGAGCGCTGCGCCGTCAGCGTCCAGGTATACCTTCAACCCGGCGTCGCGCAAAGCACGAGTCCAGCGGCCATACGTATCAGCAGCAGCTCCGCGGGGGAGACTGCCGGAGAGAACCACAATGTCGCCAGCGGAAGTCTTGGCAATCAAGTCAGCAAGTGCCTGGTCAAGCGTGGTGTCGGTGACCTCGGGACCAGGCTCGTTGATGTCGGTATTGGTGCCGCCCTCAGTATCAACGACCTTCAGGTTGGTACGCGTTTCGCCAGGAACGGAAATCGCTTGGACCTTGATGTTATTCTCGACAAGCGTGTCAGCGATCCATTTGCCGGTTTGACCTGCAAGGACGGCGATGGCGGTAGACTTTCCGCCCAGCTTAGCGATAACCTTGGAGACGTTGATGCCCTTACCGCCAGCGTCTCGCCTGAGCCACGTGATGCGATTCACCTGGTCAACGGCAAAGTTTGGCACCTGGACGGTCTTGTCCAGAGCGGGGTTGAGCGTGACGGTGTAGATGCTGGGCATAGTCGCTCCTCGGTTTGCGGCGCCGCAGTCGGCGCTTGAGTAGCACCGCCAGGCGGCGCAAGTTATCTACGCTGATAATACTTCAGTTTCGGCAAAAAAGTAACCGCGGACAGCGTTGTTACGCGCATGTCCGCGGTCTTTTCTGGCGAGAAACCCGGCGCACTCGCGGCTCGCCTTGGACCCGCGGCCCGGTGGCGCACACGCCGCTCGCCCTGCGCCGCCCCGCGCTGCCCGGCGCGCCGTCAGCGCTTACTTGCTGTCAGCGCTCTTGAACTGGTCGAGCGCCCAAGCGTACGCAGTTGGAGCAACCCTGGACCAGTACTTCCAGTTGTGGTTGTCGCCGGAGTCGCGCTGGTAGTCAACGTTGATACCAGCATTTTTGAGCTGCTCAACAAAGGCGTCGACGTCAGCAACAGGTACTACGCCGTCGTCGGAAGTTGTTGCCACAAAGAACGAAACCTGACTTGGATCAACCTCACCAAGATACTGGGTTGGGAATAGCTGCTTGTACAGATCCCATGACCAGCTGGTGGTTCCGTCGCTAAAGGCGTGCTGAGACGTGTAAATAAAGTTGTCGTCAGCAAGTGTGGTCCAAACAGAAGGCGAGAGCAAAATGCCCTTGCTAAAGTAATCGGAGTGGTGCAAAACAAATCGTGCCGCACCATAACCGCCCATAGAAATGCCGCCGATTGCGTGATCTTTGCGATCTTTTGACACGCGATACGTGCTCTCAATGTAAGGTACCAGGTCGTTCATGATGGCAGATTCCATCTTGAGGCCGCGATCAGCGGAGTCAATGTAGAAGCTGTTAAAGCCGTCGACAAAGACTACGATAGCTCCTTGACCAGCGGTTTGAATGGCCTCGTCAAGCATGGCTGATGAATCAAAGCGCTCCAGCAGATTGCGATGATTGCCGTACAGACCATGCAGCATGTAAATAACAGGATAGGTTTTATCGGGATTGGACTCGTAGTCTGCAGGCAGGTAGACGTCATAGTTCCAGTCCAAGCCAAGGGTTGGCGAGTAGAACGATGTAGCCTTAACCGTACCTTTAGGAGCTTCGTCTTTCTGCGCCTCCGTTTGAGCGGTTGAGCTGCCCTGAGCGTTCTCAGAAGCGGCTGGTGAGCAACCATAAAATGGAATCACCAGCAAAAGCGCCGCAAACAGAGCAAGCGAGGTGCTCAGAACAACATGGTTCTTGAAGCGGGTTTTAAGCTGGCCGCCCAGCAACACAATGTTCCGGTGCAAACGTGCGACAAAATCTGTGTCACGCATTGTTTCCTCCTGACGTTGTAGCTTTGACCTTGGTGTAAACATACGAGCACGCCCGCACTTCTCGCCCTATGAAATAAAAAGTCGAAACAAAATGCATCGCACAGCAGGCCAAGTGGTTGTTCTTGTGCTGTGGACGGCTTTGCAATGTGGAGAAACCCGTCAAATTTGAACGAATTGTTGCATTCGTGAAGCAACAAAAATTCCCGCGTACAACTGCTAAAGAGTGGAGTATACTTTTAAGGCTTTTCCACAGAGCCCCGTAATCTCTGACAAGAAAAAGCATCGATGACCCGTCCAGGGGTTATCAACTCGTAATTCGTAGGAGGAGTCAAGTGAAGAAGTCGACTCAGTTCGCCAAGGCTGGCGAAGTCGAGCGCAAGTGGGTGCTCATCGACGCTGAGGGCGCAACGCTCGGTCGTCTGGCTACAAAGGCTGCCATGATTCTTCGTGGTAAGACCAAGCCACAGTACACCCCAAACGCTGATACTGGTGACTTTGTTGTCATCATCAATGCAGACAAGATCGTCCTTACTGGTGTTAAGGCTGATCACAAGGAGTATTGGCGTCACTCCGGCTACCTTGGTGGCTTGAAGATCACTTCCTTCAAGGAAGAGATGGAGAAGCACCCAGAGCGTGTTGTTGAGCACGCAGTCAAGGGTATGCTTCCTAAGACCACTCTTGGTCGCAAGCAGGGTATGAAGCTTAAGGTTTACGCCGGCGCTGAGCACCCACATGCTGCACAGAATCCCGTCAAGATTGAGCTGGAGGGCTAAACGATGGCAGATAACACCGCTGTTTACACCGGCACCGGCCGTCGTAAAGAGGCCGTCGCTCGTGTTCGTCTTGTTCCTGGAACTGGTAAGGTTACCGTTAACGGCCGCGAGGCAGTCCAGTATTTTGGTCGCCAGCAGCTCGTAGATAACGCAACCGCACCTCTCCGCATTACCGATACCCTTGAGCGCTTTGACGTCTTCGCAAACTGCGATGGCGGCGGCATCAATGGTCAGTCCGGCGCACTTCGCCTGGGCATCGCTCGCGCTCTTCTTGAGGCTGGCGAGTATCGTGATGACCTTAAGAAGGCCGGCTACCTCACCCGCGATTCTCGTGCGGTCGAGCGTAAGAAGTACGGTCTGAAGAAGGCTCGTAAGCGTCCTCAGTTCTCCAAGCGCTAAGGCCGCTGGACTCAAAAAAGTCCTCACAAAGAGACCTGTTGTATATCGGCAGGTCTCTTTTTTGTATACTTTTAAATGGTTGCATTTTGCATATGTGCGCAACCGTTTTAGTCCGCACGTTCTTCTCGCCATCTGGCGAGAAGCCCCACCTGTCGAGTAGTTCGCTGGCGCTTCGCGCGCACGTTGCTCTCCACCCGACAACACCACATTCGCAGCTAGGAGACGCTTATGAAGTACTTTGGAACCGACGGCTTTAGAGGCCGTGCAAACGAGGGTCTGAACGTCGATCACGCATACAAAATTGGCCGCTTCATTGGCTGGTATTACGGAGCTAAGCAGGCTCGCAAGGCTCGCATCATTATTGGTAAGGATACCCGCAGGTCAAGCTATATGTTTGAGTCCGCGCTTGTCTCGGGCCTGGTTGCTTCTGGCGCTGACGCGTACATGCTGCACGTTATTCCTACGCCTGGCGTCAGCTACGAGGTAGTTGACGGTGGCTTTGACTGCGGTGTCATGATTACCGCATCTCACAATCCGTTTACCGATAACGGCATCAAGCTGGTCAACAAAGACGGCTACAAGATGGACGAGGACGTCCTTGAGCAGGTAGAGGCCTATATTGACGGCGAGTTTGACGTTCCTCTGGCAACCGGTGACAGCATTGGCCGCACGGTTGATTACATGCAGGGCCGCAACCGCTACATCTCCAGCCTTATTGCTAGCTGCGGTTTTAGCCTCCAGGGCCTGAAGATTGGCCTGGATTGTGCAAACGGCGCAGCTTCTAGTGTTGCTCGCCCTGTCTTTGACGCCCTGGGTGCTGAGACGCATGTTATCAACAACGCTCCAAACGGCCTCAACATTAATGTTGATTGCGGTTCTACCCACATTGACCAGCTGCAGCGTTTTGTAGTTCAGAACGGCCTTGACGTGGGCTTTGCCTACGACGGCGATGCTGACCGCTGTCTGGCAGTTGACGAGCGTGGTCACGTGGTTGACGGAGACCTGATTCTCTACGTCTGCGGCACCTACCTCAACAAGTATGGTCGCCTGGCTAAGCAGACCGTGGTCACTACCGTCATGAGTAACTTTGGCCTGTTCAAAGCATTTGACGACGCTGGCCTTTCTTACGAGAAGACCAACGTGGGCGATAAGTACGTCTACGCTTGCATGAACGAGAACGAGTACAGCCTGGGCGGCGAGCAGAGCGGTCACATCATTTTTGGTGACCTTGCAAAGACCGGCGACGGCATCCTGACCAGTCTCCGTATTATGGAGGTCTTACGAGCAGAGCGCGAGAAACTCTCTGAGCTGACTCGTCCCGTTACACTATATCCACAGCAGTTGGTTAACGTCCGCGTCACCGACAAAGAGGCCGCTATGCAGTCTCCTAAGGTCAACGATGCAGTTGCAGCTGCCGAGAAGTTCCTTGAGGGCAATGGTCGCGTGTTGGTCCGCGCTTCCGGAACAGAGCCTCTGGTGCGCGTTCTTGCAGAAGCTCCAACCGATGAGCTCTGCCAGCAGGCAAACCAGATTGTGCTTGACGCACTTGAGGAGTATAGGCTCAGCGCTTAAGCGCAGATAGATCCAGGGGATACGATGGCACTGGCAGGAATAGGTGTAGATATGCTTGAGATTGCCCGCATGCAGCAGGCAATTGAGAGACGCCCTCACTTTATTCGCCGCATGTTCACCGATGCCGAGCGTGCGTATTGTGAGCGCACTGCTCGTCCTGCGGAGCACTATGCTGCTCGATTTGCGGCAAGAGAAGCCGTGCTCAAAGCCTTAGGAACGGGATTCTCGTCTGGTATTGGTTTTCAGGATGTGTCTGTTGAGAGAGATCAGCTGGGCAGGCCACAGGCTCGTCTAGCGGGCAAGGCTGCACAGATTGCGGCCGAGCAGGGCGTGCAGGAGATTGCGCTTTCTATCTCGTACACCAGAGACGTGGCGGTAGCCAATGCGGTTGCGGTGACCAACGCCGTAAAACCCAAGGTAGATCAAAAGGAAGATGCTGCCCAAGAGCTGGCACGTTCGTTCAAAGAAGCTCGTTCTGTGTTGGATGAGCTTGAGCGCGTGCAAGAACCTATAATTGAGACAACCTTTGATGATGTTGTTAAATCCGAGGAGTAAGTTATGCAGCCGGTACTAAATGTTGAGGACATCAAGCGTGTAGAGATTGCGCTGACACGCGTGGGCGTGAGCGTTTCCGAGCTCATGCACCGTGCAGGTTACGCTGCTGCTCAAGAGGCCCTTGGCATGGGAGGGGACATCTCTAATGTTGTCATCCTCGTAGGTCTTGGCAATAACGGTGGAGATGGCTGGGTGGCAGCAGAAGCGCTGCGCTCTAGAAACTGCAACGTTAAGGTAGTCACTCCGCTTGAGCCTGATCAGATTTCCGGCGATCTTGCACGTCAGATGGCGCAGCGCGCCGTTCGCGCGGGAGTTTCCGTGCTTGTCGGCCCTTCTCGCCAGGAGCTGATTGATCTGCTGGCAACGGCTGACGTGGTGCTTGATTGCATGCTGGGCACCGGCTTCCACGGCAAGGTTCGTGCTCCGTTTGATATTTGGATTGAGTGTCTGAATCAGTCTGGCGCTCGCGTGCTTTCCGTTGACGTTCCCAGTGGCCTTTCTGCGCAGAAGGGTCAGGTAGAAAGCGCGTGTGTTGTCGCTGACGTTACCGTTACCATGATTGCGCTCAAGCCCGGCCTTATTGCCGATGCAGGCCGCGACGTTTGCGGCTCCATTGTTGTGGCTCCTCTGGCCGAGCAGACTGAGCGTCTGGTTGTTGAGGCAGATCCTGTTGCCTGGCGCGTTGACCTGGAAGATTATCTTGCTTCTGTTCCTGCCCAGCTTAACGACTGCGATAAATACTCTCGTGGCTCCGTATTGGTGGTTGGTGGCTCAAGCCGCTTCCCTGGAGCTGCTGTTTTTGCTGCTAAGGCGGCTGCTCGTGCGGGTGCTGGCTACGTTACGCTGGCAGTTCCTGAGGCCATTGTCAGCTGCGTTCAGATGATGTTGCCAGAGGTTCCCGTTATTGGCCTCCCGTGCGACGCTGAGGGCGTGTTTACCGAGGAAGCAGCTCCACTGGTGCTGCAGCTTGCCGCCATGCGCACCGTTACGCTGGTTGGCCCTGGCATGCGCGTCTCTGGCGGAACCGTCAAGGTTACCTCCGCGCTGCTTGACTCTGAGTTGCCCGTTATTGTTGACGCCGACGCGCTCAACTGCATTGCTCGCCTCACTAATAACAATCTCCCAGATTTCCCCGAGCTCACTCGTCGTACCGCTCCGCTTATCATGACGCCGCATCGTCGCGAGCTTGGTCGCCTGGTCAACCAGGTAGATAATCCTCCTGCAAGTCTGGTGGGTCAGCTTGAGGCTGCTCGCAAGATTGTCTGGGCAGACGGTGGCTCTGAGCTGGTCATTGTTGCTAAGGGAACCGCAACTGGCTGCGTTGGTGTCCAGAAAGCCGTGCTGCCAAAGCCTGGTCCCGTAACGCTGGCAACTGCTGGCTCTGGCGACGTTCTTGCTGGTACTATTGCTGGCCGCTTGGCTCAGGTTGCTGGTCAAGTTGATGACCTGCCAACCTTCTGCTCACTTGCCTGTGAGGTTCACGCATACGCAGGTCAGCTAGCTGCCGAGAAGTTCGGTGTACGCGGAGCTATGGCTGGTGACATCTGTGACGTTATTGGCCTTGCTTCCGACGCACTTGAGGAGCAGATTGCATTCCCTATGGCAGACTTTGAAGAAGCTGCGGAGTAGGTGAGCCTGATGTCGGCATATCCCCAGGATAGATGGGCTTGGATAGAGATTGATCTTTCTGCCGTCCGCCACAATGTAAAGGCGTTTAAGGCCCAGCTTAACCGCGGTGTCAAAATGATGTGTGTGGTTAAGGCTGACGCATACGGTCACGGTGCTGCTCAGTGCGCTAAAGCCATGCAGTCCGTGGGTGCTGATCAGTTTGCCGTTGCAACAGTCGATGAGGGTGTTGAACTGCGCTGTTCCGGTATTGATAACCCCATTCTGGTGCTTTCTGAGCCGCCGGTTACTTCCATCCCAGACCTCGTTCGCTTTGACATTATGCCTTCCGTCTACACGGTTGACTTTGCCCTTGCGTATGGCGAGGCTTCTGCCGCAGCTAACAAGGTTGGCCGCTATCACCTGGTTATTGATACCGGTATGACCCGTATTGGCGTCAGGCGAGAAGATCTTCTTGAGGTACGCGGCTCTATTGATTTCCACAGGGGTCTTGAATGTGCTGGCACGTTTACGCATTTTGCCACGGCCGACGTGCTCGACAACTGGGACTTTGACCTGCAGGTTAATCGCTTTATTGAAGCGGTTACGGCACTCAAAAACGCAGGCTATGAGCTGGGCTTGGTTCACGCTGATAACACCCCTGGCACGGTTCTGCACAAAGACATTCAGTTTGATATGGTCCGCGTGGGCATTGGTCTGTACGGACTTCACCCAAGTAAACTCACCATTCCCCGCATTGACCTGCAGCCCGTTATGAGCGTGCGCGGTCGCGTGACGCGCGTGGTCTATCCAGCTGTTGGCGACGGCGTTAGTTACGGTATGACGTGGCGTGTTCCTCGCAATAACATCCAGGTAGCTACCGTGCCTATTGGCTACGCCGACGGACTTGCACGTTGCCTCTCTAATCGGATGGATGTTTTGACGCGCGGAGATCGTGTTCGCCAGGTGGGCAACATCTGCATGGATCAGTTTATGATTGCTGTTGATACCGCAGGTACACACGCTAATAAGCCTGCACACGAAATTCGCCATGGTGACGTGGTTACTCTCATTGGCAAAGACGGCGACCAAGAGATCACCGCAGATGAGATGGCTGATCTTCGCGAGACCATCAATTACGAGGTAGTTTGCAACTTTGGTGCGCGCCTCGATAAGGTGTACATCTAATGGCAGCAACTCCTGCTTCTCCTAAAAACGCTTTAGGCAGAAAGCGCATGTCAAATGACGAATATGCGAAAATCGCATATTCTAAACAAGCAGGTAAGACGCTTGACGAGATTCGTGAGCAGATAGCTGACTGTAAGAAGTGTCCGCTTTGGGAAACGCGCACTAACATTGTGTTTGGTGGCCCAAATCCCACGGCTCGCATTATGATTGTGGGAGAAGCTCCTGGTAAAAACGAGGATCTAAGCGGTCAACCTTTCGTGGGCGTGTCGGGCAAAAAGCTTGATGCACTGTTAGAAGAAGTTGGCTTTTCTCGCCAGGATGTTTTTATCTCTAACGTGGTCAAATGCCGACCGCCTTCAAACAGAAATCCCAAGGTGGCTGAGGTGGAGGAGTGCTCTCCGTATCTTCGCGACCAGATTCGCGCTATTAAGCCGGACGTTATTGTCTGCCTGGGAAATTTTGCGACGCAGTTTGTCATGCATACCGATAAGGGCGTGACGGAGCTGCGCGGCAAGTTTTACCAGATAGGCGCCTTTAGCGTGCTGCCTACCATGCATCCCGCATCAACTATTTACCGCAAGGAGTGGGCGCAGTTCCTCAAAGATGACCTGCGACTTCTTGCTGATTGGCTTGAGGAACACCCTCGAGGAGGCTCTTGTGACTAACCTTTCTACCAGCGCAAATAATACTGCCGTAAACAACGCTGCAACAAACGACACTGCGGCAAACAACACCGGCACAAACAACCTGCCAGAAAAAACCGCAGCTGACACGTATGTCTCTACTACCACCGAGCAAACTATTGCTCTTGGTCAGATTCTGGGCAAACTTCTGCAAGCGGGAGACGTACTGGTGCTCACGGGAGACCTGGGCGCAGGAAAGACGCAGCTCACTAAGGGCATTGCTGCTGGCATGGGCGTCACGGATGACGTGACCAGCCCAACGTTCACCATCGAGATGGTTTACGAGGGCACAACCATGCCACTCTACCACTTTGACCTGTATCGCTTGAACGATCCCGACCAGCTTGAAGATACCGGCCTGTACGATGCACTTGAGTCTGATGGTCCAACTATCATCGAGTGGGGAGAGCAATTTGCAGAGCAGATTGGCGAGAGAACCCTTGATGTGTATGTTTCTAGGCTATCTGAGGAAGAGCTGGGATCTGACGACGCTGAGCCTCGTCGTGAGGTTCGTTTTATCCCGCAGAATGCTCGCGGAGAAGAAATTATTCAGTCGCTGTAATTGCTGTATCAAAAACGTTTTTATAGCCCAGTTATAGATATTTTAAGAATATCTATAACTGGGTGTTTTGGCAGTATACCTGCGATTTCTTTTCATATATACTTACTAAACCGTTAAAACATGTTCAAAAAAAGAAAAACAATAGTTTTTCTTGAAATACACGAGTTAAGGAATATGAAATGTCAAAGTATTTGCGCAACAACGTAAAGCTGCTCGCAATTTCAGGCATTATGGCAGGTGTGCTGGTTTTCTCGCCAGTACTTTCTGCGTTGGCTCTTGCTGAGGGTACTGAGGTAGCTGAGACACGCGCCACAACTGAGGGCACTGCTACAACCGAGGTAACTACAACAACTGTAGCAACTGAGACGACCGCTGCAGTTGTCGCAACAGATGACGACAGTGATGCAGAGGCTGTTGGATCTTATATGGGTGCCGATGGCATAATGCGTGAAATCCACATTTCAGTCTCAACAGATGGCGGCACTTATAACGGAAAAGATTATATTCCACCAACTATTTCAGATGATTTTAAGAGTGTTTCTTTTAGTAGCAATGTTCAGCGTGAGGGATACACACTGGTAGGTTTTTCAACAGGTTATTTTTCGCAAGAGGAAATAAACAATGCAACACCAGATATGTCGAAACCATATACTATCGATGAGAGTGGCAATGTTCATATGAATTTTGATGATATTGTTGCCTGGAGCATTACCGACAATATTGATACAAACACTATTACGATTCGCTATCATCTAACTACCTTATGGGCACCAAATCCTGAGCCAGAGCCAGAGCCAGAGCCTCAGCCAGAACCAGAGCCAGCGCCTGCACCAGTTGCACCTGCGTCCGATTCAGTCCAGCAGTCACTACCAAGGCGCGAGAAAAGCGTTCTGCCTAACACCGGTGACGCAAGCTCTGTAGCAGGCGTTGTTGCAGCAGCTGGTACTGTACTGACCGCCTTTGGCCTCCGCAAGAAAATGCAGCAGTAAATAGTCGCTTCCTAGTAGAAATAAATCCCCATGTCTAAGTATTTTTACAACAAAACAAAGCTTCTTATTCTTTCTGGTGTTCTTGCAGGAGCATTGGTTTTCTCGCCAGCACTTTCTTCTCTTGTGCTTGCTGAAGGTACGCAGGTAACAGAAGCAACTGCCGCAGCTGAGGCAACCGTCTCGACTGAGTCGTCTGCGGCGACCGAAGCGACCACCGCAGTTGAGACAACCGCGGTGACTGAAGCAGCCACCGCAGCTGAGACGACTGCTACAACCGAAGCAACTACTTCAGCCGAAGCTGCTGCCAGCACCACTTCAACAGATGACAATGGTGCAACTATTGTTCGTTTTTATGATCCTGAAGTTGGTTGGAATACTAGAATTAACCTTGTTGTCGGTGCAAACGGCACTCAATACAATGGAAATAACTATATTCCTGCAACGATTTCAGACGACCATAAGAGCTTCACTTTTGATGGAAATATTCAGCGTGAAGGTTACATATTGGTAGGCTATTCGTCAGAATTGCTTTCAAATGATCAAAGGGATAATGCAACTTCCGACCAGTCGATGCCTTACACCGTTGATGCTAATGGATTTGTTCACGTGAATTTTGCTGATATTACCTCGTGGTCCGTTACCGATGACCTGCGTGATGACACTACAACTTACTATTACTTTTTTGCTCCTCTTTGGGCGCCAAATCCTGAGCCAGAGCCAACACCAGAGCCAGAGCCTCAGCCAGAACCAGAGCCAGTACCTGCGCCAGTCGCTCCCGCTTCCGACGTTTCTGAGCACCCAGCACCAAGGCACGAGAAGAACACTCTACCCAACACTGGTGACACAAGCTTTGTAGCAGGTGCTGTTGCAGCAGCTGGTACTGTACTGACCGTCTTTGGTCTCCGCAAGAGGATGCAGCAGTAAACTGCAGCAAAAGTTTAACTAGAACAAAACGCTCCTAGAAACAGAAGTTCCTAGGAGCGTTCTTTTTAGCAATTTGTGGCTCGCGGTTAAACGAGCCTTTAGGATACGCTAAAAAATATATCCCTTTGCAACAGCCCAGTTCCAGATGCGGTCAGCCTGTACTTCACAGCGCTGCTTAAGTTCAGCAGTGTTAGAACCTGTGAAAGTAACTTGCTGAACAGAAAGAGGAAGGTTATCTGGCTTAGTAATAGTTAAAGTTGCGCTGTTCATAGCCATGCGAGCGGTCTTGTTTGTACCAAGGCGGACCTTAACAGTAAAGTAACCACGAGCAACAGGCCACTCAGTAACTTCTCCGCTATTGGCTGTTCCAGACCTAAATCCGTTTGCATTAGCAATAATGCTATAGCCATTCATAAAGAAACCAGCTGCAATAAGTAGGCCACCAATGGCGCACAAAAGAATTCCTGCAAAAATGGTGCCCTCACCATTTAAATTAAAGAAATTCCAGAGGCCGCCAACAGCAAAAAACGCACCGGCTGCCCAACCAACAAGAGGGCTCGCAGCTCCCTGAGGTTTACCAAAATCAATTACATCGTAAGTAAGAGGAATTGGGGAGGTGTCGTTTTTATCGTAAAGATAAACGTTACCTGGAATTTCCTGTTTTTGAGCGGGTTTTTGTGGTACTTCTGGTGGAGTTGGAAGCGACATAAATCGTCCTCCTTTTAGCTGGTAGAACCGTTCAGGATAAAAGAATTATCCTATTTGAGAGATTTATTGTAACATATTGGATAGTACAGTCTTAAATTTTTTAATTTTGCACCCCACCTATCGAAAGGATGCTTAATGAAAAGACGTCAACTAGCACTGACTTGTGCATTGGTCCTTGCACTTTCATCAGGTGTTGTATTTACTGCGTGTAATTTTAACTTTGGCTTACCATCACCTGAAGAGATTGCAGCTCAGAAGGAAGCAGAAGAGAAGAAAGCTGCTCTTGCTCCTTATGTAGGCATTTGGGAGGCCAAGTCAATTGAGGATGAAAATAAGGGTACAGTCACTGAAGACATGTACAAAGATGTTAGAGATGTTTATCTAGCAATTTATGGCTATGACTTCTCTGACGATGGCACTGGTTTGTTTGTTCGCTTCGGTGCTCAGAAGCCCTTTACCTGGTCTGTTGATGCCGATGGAAAGCTTACTATCACCCTTGCAGGTAATGCCGGAAGCTATACAGCAAGCGTTGATTCTTCAGGCCAGATGACCGTTGAGGGCTCTGATGGTTCTAAAGCCATCCTTACTCAGGTAAGCAAGACCTCAGGTGATTATTCTCATATTAGGTATGAGCCATTTAATCCACTAACAGGAACAGGCAATATTTCTAAAAACAAGTCATCGCATGAAAATAAACTACGCTTTAATATCACCACTGAGCTTGATCAGGTCATTATTGATACCGATGAGCTCTATGTAAGGCTTATTGGCATCGCTTCCCTTAAAGACCTCAAGGGTTTTGAAGGCTATGTCTTTGAGGTTATTAATAGAACTCCTTATACAACCGGCTATCAATTTACTATTCAAGATCCAACCGATGGCTATTGGGCTTATGGATTTAACGTGTTAGAGCCAGGTGAGAGAGTCTATGAATATGTTCTTAATGACCAACGTAGAGATAAGTCACTCTCTGAAGTCACGGATGTAAAAGGCACTCTTGAGTATGACCACTCTAGCAATGGCGCCCTTCATAATGACGAGAAAACCGTGACATTTGATTTGCCTACTGGGCAGAGCAAGTAACAGTTAAGAGTTAGTTTTATATCGCTGCACGTATGGAAGAAGGTCTTATGAAAAAGCGTCAAATGCTGTTAGGATGTCTGCTTGCGCTGGTGCTTTCTGTAAGTGCAGTGCTTAGTGCATGCTCATCAGGGGATAACAGTCCCGCAGGAAACAAAAAGTCTGCTGGTCAGATCGTAGGTGTTTGGGAAGCTTATGACATCTTTGAACCCGGACTAGGAAACCTGAGGGAGGGAGCAGCCTACGACGATTATAAAGAACAGTTCCATGCAATTTATGCTTTCAGCTTTGCTGAGGATGGAACTGGCTTGTTTACTCGCTTTGGCATAATGAAGCCTTTTACCTGGACTGTTGATGCAGAAGGAAAGATTACAGTTACCCTTGAGGGAACTGCGGGTTATTTTACGGGACAGATTGACGCTGAGACTGGCAGGTTAAGGCTCAAGGGCACTGGCTACGATGAGACTGACGCCGAGCTTAAGCAGATTTCAACTACTGCTGGAGACTATGCAAGTGCTACCTATCAGCCATTTGATCAACTTACCAATAAAGGTACCGTACCAACCATGATTAGGTATAACGATCTCAAGTTTAAGAATTTTGAAATAACTCGAGAGGTCAATAAAGTTCTTATCGATACAGATAAGCTGTATATGAATCTGTATGCTATCGCTCAGGTACCGGGAAGCTCTCAAGAAGGTTACGTATTTGAGATTATCAATAAGTGTCCTGAGTCATTTTACGGAGAGTTCTCTCTTGGAGATCTACATGGTCCTCTGAAAGCCTTTGGTCAAGCCTCCTTACAACCTGGTGAGAAGTTCTATTTGTTCGTTCCTAATGTCTCGCAAACACCAGGATCTCTTGTGGCACTTTCTAATCCAAAAGCTACGGTTGATACTATTTACAATGACCCAATAACTAGCGTACTTACTCAGCAAAGGCAGAGATTAGAACTTGATCTAAATATCCCTCCTAAGTCTGAGTAGCAAAAGAACGCTTATCTTCAGCGTGCTCACTACCACTGAAAGGACATTTGATGAAACAACATAAACTGCTGCCAGTTCTTGCGCTCATCTTGGCGCTCTCTGCTGGTGTTATGTTTACAGCTTGCACTCCTAACATTGGTGGGCCTTCGGCTGAAGAAATTGCAGCTCAGAAGGAAGCAGAAGAGAAGAAGGCTGCTCTTGCTCCGTTTGTGGGCGTTTGGGAAGCAAAGTCTATTAGTGATCCAAAGAAGGGCGAGATTCCCGAGAGTGTCTATCCAACAGCAAGAGACACATTCCAGGCCATTTACGGCTATGACTTTTCCGACGACGGCACTGGACTATTCATCCGTTTCGGTGCTCAGAAGCCCTTTACCTGGACTGCTGATGCTGATGGAAAGCTTACCATCACCCTTGCTGGCAACGCCGGAAGCTATACAGCAACCGTTGATTCCTCAGGCCAGATGACCATTGAGGGCTCTGACGGTTCCAAGGCAGTGCTTACCCAAGTAACTAAAACCTCAGGTGATTACTCTTCTCTTAAATATGCTCCATTTGATGCGCTTACGGGTAAGGGAACTATTGGAGGAAATTATTCCTCCCATGATGACTTTTATATGAATTTTAAGGTAGTTACCGAGGTCAACAGGGTTGTTGTTGATAATGACGACATGTACGTCAGATATGTTGGAATCGCCACAACACCAAGCGGTCAAACCGAAGGTTATGTTTTTGAGGTAATCAACAAGTCCGATAAGACGGCCTCATATGACTTTAGGCTGGATAATTCGGATTCCACTGTGTTTGGAACAGCTCTTAATGTTCTTGAGCCTGGTGAGAGATTCTATGAGTTTGTAGTTGATACCTCCAAAGCAGATGTACCTCTGGCTAAGCTTTCTGAATCTCAGGGAACTTTTAAGTATTCCCATGTTGCAGATGGAAGCAGTCTTGAAGACGAGAAGACCGAGCAGTTCGATTTGACGATTTCGCAGAATAAGTAATGCACTCAGACGATACCTAGATTGAGCAGAATGAACTTCGTTAAAAAAGTGTCGCCAAGAAAGGACATTGTCAATCTAGAGAGCTTTGGTGTTGGAGGGACTTTCTTGAAACAGCGTAGACTACTTTTTATGCTTGTACTTACACTTGTGCTTTCTACCAGCATTGTGTTTACGGCTTGCACTCCTAACATCGGCGGACCATCTCCTGAAGAGATTGCAGCTCAGAAGGAAGCAGAAGAGAAGAAGGCTGCGCGTGCTCCGTTTGTGGGCGTTTGGGAAGCAAAGTCTATTAGTGATCCTAACCAGGGAGATATCCCCGAGAGTGTTTACCCAACGGCAGTAGAATCCATGAAGTCAATTTATGGTTATGACTTTGCTGATGACGGCACGGGTAATTTTATCCGTTTTGGCGCTCAGAAGCCCTTTACCTGGTCTGTTGATGCTAATGGAAAGCTCACTATCACCCTTGCAGGTAATGCTGGAAGTTACACGGCAACTGTTGATTCCTCAGGTCAGATGACCATTGAGGGTTCTGACGGTTCCAAGGCAGTATTGAAGCAAGTTACTAAAACATCTGGTGATTATTCCAGCTTTAAGTACAAGCCTTTTGATGCAATGGCAGACAAGGGCACTATTGCGTATAACTTCTCTTCTACTAAGGGCGAATACAAGATGCGCTTTAAGCTGAAGACCGAGGTTGACAAGGTTCTTATCGATAATGACGATCTTTATGTCAGGTATGTTGGTATTGCTAAATCCCCAGATGGTTACTCTGAAGGCTACGTCTTTGAGATCATCAATAGATCTGAAAACTGGGTAAATTGCACCTTTAAGTTAGATAATTCTGAGAATTCCGTATGGGCTAACGATTCCAACTATCTTGAGAGTGGCGAGAGGGTCTTTGCATTTGTTATTAACGATTCTTATCAGAAAAAGCCTCTTGCTGATCAGACTGAGGTAAATGCAGTTGTTGAGTACTACCACATCAAAGGCGGTAAGAGTATGGAAGACACTAAGACAGAAAACGTTGACCTGATAATCTCTCAGAAGAAGTAAGTGTGCCTTTGATAATGAGACAAGTACACACACATAAAATATTTACGTGTTAAACGTGGAATACAGAGACGTCACCTGTACAATGAGTGGCGTCTATTCTTTTACTGACTGCTCTTTTAAACTCAAGAAAGAAGCGTGACCAAACATGCAGAAAGCTTTGATTTCGATTGATTACACCTATGATTTTGTAGCAGATGACGGAAAGCTGACAGCAGGTGCGCCAGCTCAGGCTATTTCAGATGCTATTTATGAGGCTACAAAGTGCGCTTTTGATCGCGGAGATTATATTTTCTTTGCTATTGATGCTCACGACCCAGAGGATAACTTCCATCCAGAGACCAAGCTTTTCCCACCTCACAACATTATTGGCACAAGTGGTAGAGACCTGTTTGGTCCTCTGAATGATTTCTATCAGCAGCACAAAGACGATAGCCATGTGTTCTGGATGGACAAGCGTCATTACTCGTCCTTCTCGGGAACTGATCTTGATATTCGTCTGAGGGAGCGCGGCATTAATACGGTTATCCTGACTGGTGTTCTTACCGACATCTGTGTACTGCACACAGCGGTTGACGCTTACAACCTGGGTTATCACATTGAGGTTGTTGAGCCAGCAGTTGCATCACTAACGCCAGAGAACCATCAGTTTGCGCTTGCGCATTTCAAAAATACCCTTGGGGCAACATTGGTTGATGCAAAACTCAACGAGATTGAGAGCGCATAATGACGCCAGAACAACGAGCAGTTACATGGTTTGAGAAAGTGCCCGAGGCAGATGACCTTTCATTTGACCAGAGACTTGCTATTTGCAAAAAGACTGGAAATACCATGGCACTTGTTTTTGTTGCTCTATTTTCGCTTGAGTTGATACTTGCGTATGTGCTTACCGATGGCTCATTTGTATTCGCTATGACTGATATTTTAAACAGCATACTATCAAGACCTGGTAGAAGAGTTACAGCCCAGGGAGTTGCTGTCGCGGGTATTCTTGTGGTTGCGCCACTATTGGTCATTCCTGTAGCCGCCGCGTTTTTTACTCGTTCCATTGTTTTTAAGCAAGAAATTAAGAAGCGCTTAAGTAAATAAGTATTTAAGTAAATTAGTTAAAGCATTTATTAGACCCAAGGTTAAAAACTTGGGTCTTTTTTGTTACCTATGGCTAACATATCTGATAAGATACGGATGTTCAATGGGCAAAACTGTTGTGGCTCAATTGAAGGGTTCACATAAACAGTCAGATTGGGGGAAGCTCTATGTACGTTAAGCATGTGCCAAGTAGGCTCCGTGCTCAGTTTGTTGTTGTGATGGCAATTGCAGCTTGTTTGTTTTTCTCGCCATTTACAACAAAGGCTTATGCAGATGGAACGTTTGAGATTACTGACTGGCTCTCGGGCTATGGTTCTAGTAGTTTGCAATACATCTACAGCAATAACAAGGCTGCAATGGATGCTGCATCCACATGGTCTTTCTCTGGTTCAAGGGTGACTATTGGTGCCGGTAGCGCTTCTTCTATTCAGGACTTCACTGTTCCTACTACCGTAACCAACATTACTAGCACCTATCAGAGCACGTATCTGGGTAACGGTACGCGCGTTCAGATTTACGCTGGCCTGAATCCTAAGGGTTCACGCATCATTTTCCCAGCTGGCTTTAACGGAACCGTCTCAAATATGAAGTTTGAGGGCGATGTTATTGTTGAGGCTGGTGCAAACGTAACCTTTGATAATGTTACGTTCTATAACGGTCTTGATAACAGGGGTACTTCAACTGTTAAGAACTCCACGGTTGTTCAGATTGATCTTACTACCACCAATGGCGGTGATTTGACTATCGAGAACACCAGGTTCCAGAATTCTAACAATACCGCTGGCGTAGTACTTCCTTCTAACAAGATCACTCCCGCAAAGGTCGGCGAGGCCTACAACGAGCCAATCACCATTCCTTGGGCAGCATCTACTATGGGTTACGATACCTTTACCGTAAGTAACCTGCCTGCTGGTCTTACGCTTAGCCCAATGGAGAATGATGCAACTGCTCGTAGAAGCACTGCAACTATTTCTGGTACTCCAACTGCTGTAAGCAATGGTTATACGCGCATCACCATCAAGAACAGCGGTCTGTATGACTTCACCATTCCTATGAAGATGAGCGTTCAGAAGGGCACTGTTGCTGTTCCAACCGCAACTAACTACACCTATAACGGTCATAATCAGCGTGGTTTTGATGCCACCGCTAACCCACAGGTAGTTGTTAGTGGCCAGGTTTCAGCAACTTATCCTGGTACGTATGAAGTTGAACTTGATCTTGCTGACCCTATGAACTACACCTGGGAAGACGGCACCACTGCCACTAAGGATGCAACTTGGACAATCAATAAGGCTCAGCTTGTTGTGACCTATGCTGGCGAGACTGTCCAGAAGGGCGTTGCTCCTCAGCTTGCTCTTACTGTTACCGGTTTTGTAGACGGTGAGACTGCTGATACCGCTCGCAGCTATACCGCTCCTACCCTCAGCGCAACTGACCTGAGCGTTGGTGCACACGAGCTGACTCCTGCAGGTGGCTCAGCTGACGACTACGAGTTCGTCTACGTTTCTGGAACTCTTACCGTGACCGATACTGCAAGCGACCCATCTAACAGCAGCTCTAACAATGGTACAAGCAGCTCTAACAACGGTACAGGCAGCTCTCAGAAGAAGCACAAGTCGCACAAGAAGGGAGTGCTGCCAGATACCTCTGACGCTTCCGTTGTTCTGTCTTCTGTCAGTATGATTGCTGCTGCAGGCGCAATAGCTTCTGGTATTCGTCTTCGTAAGCGCGCATAGTCTATCAGACTCAGCACCCTTTGTAATCGTTTGAACTAGTAACAGCCTCTCCTGTATGGGGGAGGCTGTTCATATGCGGGTGATTATGATTCTGCAGCGTGTTAGCGTCGGCTTTTAGGCCTGGCGCACAAAATAGCGCAGCTTTGGTAGGTTCTGCCGAAGAATCGACATGTTCCTAATCAAGATAGCTAGGCAGCTAGGCGGTCGTACTACCTGATATGCATCTCTATGCATAAACTTTATCTAATATGCTTAAACATGAATAGACTTATATAAGAAATTTAACTATCGATAAATTCTGTATCTACGGAACACACCTAAGTCAGATAATCTGCTCAGATGCGGGCATTTTACACACCTAATGACGATAATCTGCATGATTGGGGTATTTTCAGCGTCATGTATACGTCTTTTTGACAGATTATCCGACTTAGGTGTGTTTTGAACTGCCGTTATATTTTCAGTTAAAAGAAGCGTAATCAAAAAATTCATTTTACGATTATTTTGAGTTTAAAATTAAAGATGATACAAGTTTTAATACCGTTGTTAAGATTCAGGATTACTATAAACACAATATATTATTTTAGCAAGAAAGGTATCCATTATGGCTACTAGTGAAGCACAGAAAAGGGCCAGCGCTAAATATCGAAAGAATAACGTAAAGGCAATTATGTTTAATCTATATCCAAGTGATAGCGATTTAATAGAGTTCTTGGAAGGTAAAGAGAACCGTTCAAGCTACATTAAAGAGCTTATTCGCAAGGATATGAATAATTCAAAAAATTAGTTTGTTAGCGTCTGTATTTGGCGTTCTCGAATGCAATCTTAAAGTCTTCGAGGAGTTCTCGTGGGACCTTCTCCTGATCTCCGTGATGGAGCTCCTGCATAAAGACATTGCTTATAGCTCCAAAAATCAGGCGAGGAGCAATCTTATCTGCAAGAGGAACAAACTCTAGGACATATCTTTTATCATCAATGGTAAGCCAGGTGACTCTCCAGCTACTGACGGTTCCCTCAATATCTGAAGCATGAGCCGAAGCAAAGACATTTTGATTGTTATCAAAGAGGTACACGACACCATCTGCGTCAACGCCAACAAAACCGTCTGTAGCGCACTGCTCAAAACCAGAAACAATATGCGCACCACTGGTCCAGAACACCCAGTTCTTCTCGCCAGCCATAGATAGACCTTTCTAGGACATCAAAAGTTTCTTTTTTAATGGTAGTTGGAGGGAACTTTTAGGGCAAGTAAATTTCGGTTAAAAAGCATAGTTTACCTGCTAACTCAACCTACTGTTGAGTATTTGGAAACCGTTGCGATACCTAACTCAACTGATGCGTTCTTGTTGAACGTATTGTTACGACTCATAGTGAAATCAGCGGCCCGCAAGCTATTTCAGTAATAATGAGTTGAAAAAAAGGAGCAACCATGACTACTTCATCTGAGACCCTTGGTCGTCGTATTGCACGTCTTCGTTTGGCTAGAACTGCAACGCAGGAGCGTCTGGCAAAAGAGCTGAACGTGAGCCCGCAGGCGGTGAGCAAATGGGAGAACGACATTAACTATCCGGATATCTCGCTGTTGCCAGATCTTGCGCGATTCCTTGGCGTGTCCGTTGACGAGCTTTTGAGTGGCGCAAGCGCTTCCGCTCAGGAAAGTGTTGCTGCCCAGGAGAGCGCTGCTGCCCAGGAGAGAGCTGCCGAGAAGAGCACTGCTGAGGTTGTTTCTGTTGTAGTTGATGAGCCCGCAGAGATCGTAGAAGAGCCTACCGAGCAGGACAACCAGGGTATTGCTACTCAGTCTTCAGGTTTCAGCTTTGGTAAGCTTTTTGGTAAGAGCATGGTCAAAGTCGAGAAGAACGACGAGGCTGACGGTAGCAAGAAGAAGGGTGTTCGCCTGGGCAACGGCTCTGCAAAACACGGCTTGCACGTGTATGTAGTCTCCGACGATGGCGACGTTGTTGATATGTGCGTGCCTCTGGGCCTGGCAAAGTTTGTTTTGAACTCGGGAATTCAGGTCAGCGGAAGCTATCTTAATCAGGAGACTCAGGAACAGCTTTCTAACATCAACCTTGATGCGCTTATGGATGCTGCAAAGACTGGCGAGAGTGGCACACTTGTGGATATTACATCCGCAGACGGTGACGTCGTGAAGATTTGGTTTGACTAAGCGCTCACGATTATATAGACTGACTAAAAACGAGATACGCCCGTCCAGTTGCTTGGAAGGATACGGTCTCGTTTTTTGTTGGACGTAGATTTAGTCACACTCACACAAATCAACAAAAAGCACCTCAGTCATCCCACAAGGGGGATAGCCGGGGTGCTTTTGTTTCACTGTAGCATATGCTTGCTGTGAGAAACCGGTCGGCTGCGCAATCCCATCAACTATACTTGTGTCAAATAATTCGACGTAATGCTGCAACAGCATGTTCTTCTCGGCTGGTAGTGGAGATTCTTACATGAAGTCTTTGATTGTGTACTATTCATATTCCGGCATCACAAGAAGGCTTGCGGAGGATATTGCGCTGATTACCGATGGTGAGTTGCTGGAGCTTAAGCCTCAAGAGCCCTATTCTTTCTCGTATAACACGGCGGTAAAAGAGGTTAGGGCCCAGATAGAAAAGGGCGTTTGTCCTGCGCTGACGCAATACGATGTACATGTTGCTGACTTTGATACTGTCTTTATAGGATCGCCCAACTGGCTAAAGACATTTGCTCCTCCGGTGCTTTCGTTCTTACGAGCAACGGATTTGAGTGGAAAGACAGTCATTCCGTTCTGCACGCACGGCGGCGGAGGATTTGGCAACATGATTGAGGAGTACAAGAAGGAATGTGGTGCTTCTCGTGTGATGCCAGGATTGGCGGTAAAAGGCACGTACACTTTTAGTGAAGTGCAAAATTGGCTGGAGTCAATGGGGTTGGACGATGCGAGTACTTCTAGCTGAAGACGAGAAAAGAATGGCCGCGGCTATCGTGGCCCTATAAAGAAAATGGCGTGCCCTCTCTCTCTGCAGAGCGAGGATGCGCGCCGGTGTTATATGTAATATATCACACTTTTTCTTGGATAAAAGTACTCTACACAGACGTCTTTCTCGATAAGGCGTCTTTTTATTTATGCAGTTAAATGGCTATATAACAAAATATGCGAAAATCGAATATTTATGGATTGACGTGCAGTTTTATAAATATTCTAAAATCGCATATTTTAGGCTTTATCTGGGGCTATTCAGTTTCCGTATCATCACGCGTAAGCAGGGAGTTGAACAGCGCATCGATATCGGTGTGTCGCTGAGCGGTTTCTTCCTCGGCTCGTATCCACGAGCCGTCTTGGTAGTAAAGAACATCGCCCTGGCAAGCGTTGTTTGGTAGCTCATCGACAGAAACGGTCAGCATATTGCCTGGCTGGTCATCTAGTTCAAGCACGGCAAGATTGTTGTCTTCAAATCGATCAATGATTGCTTTCATTACTTGGACCTCGATGTCGACGACGTGCTAGATTTTTCTTGTGAGGTAGGCGCTACAACGATACCGTTTTTCTCGCAAGATATATCAATGGTTGTACCATCGCAGGTAATGGTAATGGTTCCGTTGGCACCCGTTCCCCAAACCTCAACGGAATGTTTATGGAGGGAGTTCAGGACCGACTGCATGGGGTGACCGTAGGAGTTGTCTAAGGCGTACGAAAGGATGGCGTAGGTAGGCGAGAGCCTGCGAACCAGCTGCTCATTTGTGCCTGTTCGGGAGCCGTGATGCGAGAGCTTAAGCACATCAATGTGGCCTGGATTGGAGTCCAGGATGGCGCTTGTGGGTGCGTCTCCCGTGAAGAGGAACGTTTTGGTGCCCACGGTCAGCTTGATGATTATCGAGTAATCGTTGGTGTCGGGGAAATTTGCGTCCTTGGTAGGCCAAAGGATTTCTAACTTGTAAGCATCGGTTTGATCGATGATGGTTCCTGCTTCGGCAAGAGTTATCTGCAGGTTATTGTTCTGGATGGCAGTCAGAAACTTCCTGTACGTTGCCGTATTGTTTATTTTATTTGGTGCGTAAATGGTCCCGATTTGGGTGCTGGAAATGACGTCCGCCATCCCGCCGATGTGATCTTCGTCGGGATGGGTGGCCACCAGGTAATCAATCTTGTCTCGACCAAGTTCTTGGAGCACCTGGGCAATTTTTGGAGCAGACCCCGTGGGGCCTGCGTCGATGAGCATGGTTTTCTCGGGGAGTGCGATGAGAATAGCCTCTCCTTGGCCCACGTCGATGAACTTGATAGTGACGTTTGTGCTTGCCTGTGCGGTGGCTGACGGAGCGCTGGAGGCTGATTGTGAGGACCCGCCAGGCGCTTGAACTGCGGTTTGTTGGCCCGAGGACCCCGCGGTAGATAGGGTGGTCGGAAGCGGTTGCGTGAGCGCTGCGCTAAAGTAAAGCGCTACCGTCAGCGCGGCGAGCACGACTCCAGCTTTCTGTTTTCCCGCGTATTGTTTGCGCGGTTTGAGCTTGCCTTTTACGAGTTGTTTGGAAGCGCTGGGGTCTTCGTAGATGAGGTTCAGAGCGCTTTCAATAACCGGGAGCGAAAAAATTGCTGGTAGAAGATAAGAAAGCAGCGACGGCAAAGAAAGTATTTGAGCCAGGACAAATGCGCCCGTGATTAGCGATGCGTTTATAACAAGCCTGGTAAGTCCCGATTTCCAGCCTTTAAGATAAAACTGTGGAATACCAAAAATGCCAAATACCAGGGAAAGAATGAGCGCAAATAAGTAGTCAGATTGTTTGTTAGAGGCTGTGTTGGCCGATTCAGTTTTGCTGTTAAATTGCTTTTGGTTGGGCATAAAACCTCTCTGGACACGTGCGTTCTGAAGAATCTTACCCTATTTGACCAGCCAGTCCAGGGCTTTCTGCATTCTTCCTTCAACGTTTTGGAAGTGATTTCCGCGGTTCAGCTCAAACGTTGAGGTAATTCCCGCGCTCTCTAGCTTGCTGGCGAGAAGTTCTGCGTTTTCTCGCACGTGCATTATTTGTGGATTGGGGGTTCGTGCTTCTCGGTCACCCAGAGAAAGATAGACGTGTGTGAGGCCGACCACCCCTCCGCTGAGCTGCTGATCTACGTAGTCCAAAAGCCCTGGAAACCAAAACGATCCGGAGACAGCTCCGATGCGCTGGAAGGTTGGGGTGGGGGCGTCGACGTGCGGCGCGCCGGGCTGCGACGACGGGCCTGGCTGCGACGGTGCGTCGTCGGACTGGCAGCCGCGTGCGACCTGCTGTGATACGCCGGCCCAGAGGCTGAATAGGCCTGCAAGCGAATATCCCACAAGCACCCTATATGCCGGCGGCTCGGTGAGCTCCGACTCTGTCCAGGGGATGACCTGGTTGATAAGGGTATCGAGCGTTTTCTGGGCGCCGTCGCCAAAGTTGGGACCCTTGGCAAAAACGCGCGGGGCGCACCAGGGCGAGAAGTTCTTTTCCCACAGGTCAACGCCAACGTTCACTAGGCTGACGCCCTCAGGTACCTGAATGGGGGAGTGGTCGGCCACGTCACCCAAGAGGTAGACAATAGGAGCTCCAGCTACAGAGGACATCTGCGTGTGGATGGAAAGTCCGGAGATGATTGTTTTTCTCGACACGGGGTTGGCGGGGCGCGTAGCCGCATCGGCGATGGGGTGCGTATCTGGTGTAGCGCTCATGCTACTCACTCAACGTCATCTGCAGGTAGTAGACGTTTTCGCGCAGGTGAGAGGCAACCTCGCGGTCGATGACACCCTCAAACTGCAGGCGCGAAATCTGGTCCAACTCAATGCGCAGGGCGTTTTCTGCCACGTCATCGGCGTACTTTCGAGCGTCCGCAATCTGCTGCCTAAAGTGAGGCGACATCTTGTGTGAGCTCAGGTTGTAAGGCAGCAGGTAGGAGACTTGGGTGGTGCTGGAGTCATGCTCATCATTGATGTTGATGCGACCCCAAATGGACTCAATTGCTGACTCGTGGTCGATCATCAGATTAGATGCGATGACCGCCAGCTCCTCATCGTCACCGTTGGCAATGCGCTCCAGGTCATCAAGCTCCGCGTATTCCATCTCAAGTGCGTATAAACACGCCTGGTAGTAGGACTGATCGGCGTCCTCAAGGTGCCTGATTTCGCCGTCGATGATGCGTTGCACTGCCAGCTTAAGCTCGTGAAGGGCAACGGCAATCCGCGAGCGGTGGTTTGTTGTTGCAGCAATGTTTGCGATGGGTCCGTAATAGCCTACTGACCTGCGAATTGAAGTAATGTCATCGACAATTTGATCCCACGGAATGGGGTTGTGCGTTTTAATATGGCGCTCGCGTAGCTCCTCGAGGCATTTCTGCTGGACTTCTGTCTCGTGAAGGACCAGCTTTTTGACAAGTTCGCCCGAGCCAGGGACAGTGATACGAGAGGCAAACAAGCGGTTGGTATAGCGCGTGATAGCCAAACGAAGCGCAGGTAGATACTTTGCTTTGGCGTTTTCTGACTGCAACATGCTCCTGAGCTCGCCAAGAGTTGCCTCAAGAACGGCAATCTCTCCCTTGTGGAGACGTTCGGGCAGGTCAGAGTCTGCTTCAGGGGACTTTGATAGCACGGGCAACAGATTGTCCGCTAAAAATAACGTGGCGAGAATAACGCCGGCGGCGATGGTAATCAGCAGATCCCTCTGCGGAAACGCTGCTCCGGACTGGGTTGTGAGAGGCAAGGTGAGGATAATCGACAACGTTACCGCACCTTTTGCACCTGCAATAGTGGTAACCAGCACGTTCTTGATGATCTCGGCCGACGTGATTGAGATGGGCTTTATGGCGCACGTGGGTTTGGGCTGGTCAGCGGTCTGCTCCGAGGTTTGCACCGAGCCCAGTTCAGCGAGCGGCTGGTCGGGTTTCTCGCCGTTCGTGTCTTCGGAGCCGCTGGCGTCGTCTTTTCCGGTGCAGAGATGGCCGCCCTTGTGGAGCTTGTAAGTTTCTAGCGTGTAGAGCCATGCAAAGCGGACACCGTGCATGAACAGGGTAATTGCGATCACGATGCTCAAAATCTGCAGGATATTGAGGCCGCCGTTGGTGCCAGGAAGTACGGCAAGGGGGAGCTGCATTCCTAGGAAGACAAAGATGGTACCGTTGATCAGGAAGCTGATGACTTTCCACGTGGAATCTGAGACCAATTTTTGCCGTGCAAATAGCGCGTTGTTGTTCTGCCTTCGTGGGAGCGCAATCATCAAGCCAGCCGCTACAACAGCAAGTACGCCAGAAACGTGGAAGGTTTCGGCAAGAAGATAGACAAGAAACGGTGTCAGTACTTCATAGAGAACGCTTGCAATGGTGTCCTCGTAACCCAACCTACCAAGCATTGCGTTGATGGCAGAGAAGGCAAAGCCAGTGACAATTCCCATTACCACGCCGCCTATAAAAAGCACCGTGAAAGATCCCGCTGCGTCTACCAGCGAGAACGCACCCGTTACAGCCGCAGCTACGGAGAATTGGAATGCAACGACGCCGGATGCGTCGTTAATCAAGGACTCTCCCGAGAGAAGCGTCTGCTGGCGATGGGTCAGGTGGATGTTGGATTTAAGTGCGGTGACAGTGGCTGCATCGGTTGGCCCCAGGGCTGAGGCCAGCGCAAACGCCGCAGCTAGAGGAATTGAGGGGACCATCAAATGGAGAGCGTAGCCGACCGAAAGCACGCTGACAACTACCAGAGCAATCGCCAGCGACAAAATACTGTTCAGGTTGAGGAGAAGTGCACGAATGTTGGTTTCTCTCGTCTCGTTGAACAGGAGTGGGGCAATGAAGAGCAGCATAAAGAGTTCGGATTCCAGGTGAACCTCTTGGACGCTGGGCAGCACGAGCGCGACAAGCAGGCCGATAACAACCTGGATAACGGGGATGGAGACGTTGACAAACTTGTCGATAACCGAGGAAGCCGCGACGCAGGTCAAAACAATGAGCACAAATTCGAATGTCTCCAACAGGCTTCCTTCCTGGTCGTAGGTGGCAACGACGGCGAGCGTCGAGCGGCGGGTCCGTGACGAGCGGCGGATCCGTGTCGAGCGGCGGATCCGTGTCGAGCGACGGGTCCGCGACGAGCGGCAGATCCACGAGAGTTCCGAGCACACGGGGCTTCTCGCCAGATAACGCTTCATTCGAGTATATACGGTTTTGCGGATCTAGCTCGACTTGGCGCAGATAACACATGGTTTCTGCGGTGATGCGTGAGCTCTATCAGTGAGGCTTGAAATTGCGAGCCTGAAAAGTGCATGAAGTCTGAGTACATTTACTCAGACATGGCGATAAAAACCGGCAAATAGCTCAGACTTGGCATACTTTTCCGGCAAATCGTTCAGACATGGCGAGAAAATCAGGCTCCATGAAAGGGCGAGCTCGGACGCGCTTTAAACTCTGCCTGAAAAGCGAGCCTGAAAAGCGAGCCTGAAAAGCGAGCCTGAAAAGTGAGCCTGAAAAGTGAGCCTGAAAAGTGAGCCTGAAAAGTGAGCCTGAAAAGTGCAAAGATTCTGTATTTTGGATACAGATTCTTTGAGGAAATCAGGCAAATCCACAGATTCTTTGATATTTTCAGGAAAATTTTACAGATTCTTTTAAGAAATCAGGCGCGGAGAAAATCAGGCGCGGAGCAAAAATTGAGCACCCCTAGCTTACGCAACTCCAAAGTAAAAGAACGCGTAGTTGAGCACGTTGATTACCGTGTACAGACTGCCAATGACCAGGTAGGGCCAGAGGTGCGCTTTGGTGATTGCAATAAACTCGCGGATAAACGCCGTGGGCCAGTACCAGCCTTTGGTGTGCGAACCGATGCCATCTGCCTTAATGCCCAGGTTGTGGGCGTATTCGGCGCAACGGAAAACGTGGAAATCGCTGGTAACAACCGCGGTGGTAAAGTCGCTGCTCGAGGCGGCGGTTCTGCTCGAGGCGGCGGTTCCGCTCGCGTCGCTGGTCGACGCGTCGCTGGCTGCTGTTGTGACGTCCCTGCTTGCGACGGTGGCCGCACTTGTGGCGCCGACACCCGTTGTTCGATCAGCGTTGATAATGGCTAGCGAGTACCTAAGATTTTCCCAGGTAGTAGTGGACTTGTCTTCCATGAGAATTGCGTCAGCTGAAACGCCCTTCTCCAGAAGATAGTCGCGCATGGCCTGAGCTTCGGAGACAATCTCGTCAGCGCCTTGACCACCAGAAACAACAAACTTTCCGTGCTGATGCTGCTTATTCCACAGCTCAAGTGCCTTATCAATCCTGCCTGCAAGCAGCGGAGTTGGTCGCGGACCGTCAAGCCCAGCGCCGTGAATAATGATGTAATCGTATTGGCGTCGGCGGGGAAGCAAACGATACACCCACGAATAGAACAGCAAAGCCATAAAGGTAAACGAGAACCACAGGCCCTCGAGCGTAAAAAGTCCCAGCACAAAGACAATAATGTGTCGAACGTCCGGGTCAAAATAATTCACGATGGTCGGCGACGCAATCAGCAGAACAAGGAATCCAGCCATCAAAAACGGCAGCATCGATGTCAGTGAAAATCCGTTATTTTTTACCACAACTATGGTGTTGATCAGCAAGAAACCAATGGTCAGAAATGGTGTCAGCAGTACAAGAGTAACCAGAATTAGTCCAAGGATAAAGTTGTTCAGCCTCAGCACCAGAAGAATTGATGACCACGCAAGAGCCGCGAACAGAAAAAGTGCATTGCGGAATTGGCGAGGCTCTTTGATAAAAGAGTAAACAAATAGCACGCCCGGAATAACTGCCGGAGCCAGCAGGATGGCGTATGAGATTATGTATTGCCAGTCAAGGCTAGCGCCAGCGTCTCCAAACAGGCTATCAATGGGCATGCAAATTCCTTTTTTGACTGCTGGTCTTCTCTACAAAGCGATTCATTGAAGAGGTTCATTTGGCGAGAAACTCATCTATCAGAATTATAACAAAGCGCCTCTGCATAGCTGCCGAGACGCCTCTGCATACCACTCGACATCGCTTGCGTACAACAGAAAAGTGGACATCTGCCCTTTTGACTCGGTGAACGGTAACCGTTTGCCGATAAGCGTTGTTTCGCCTCGGTCGGAGGTTTGGTTAACGGTATGTTAGCGTACGCATTGTCTACGTGCGCAAATATCGGATATTTGTAAACCGCATTTCTCGCCAACCTAAAATTCATGAAAGTCTGCTCAACCTTTCACGGTTTCGTTCTAGATTTACGTAAAAAAGTACTTGAAAATGTACTTCGCGAGTGTTCGTCGTTTTGTTGTGGAGAGGACCCAATTGTGGCTGCAACAAAGCAGCGAGCTTTCGCAAAAACGTTTATAAGCCTCGTCAGTGTCACGCAAAAGGCGTGCTCCTCCACGAGGTAGGTAGTGTTTCAACTGCAGAAACACAGATTTTAGGAGGGTTTTATGAAGGGTTATGCAATGCTCAAGATCGGCGAGTCCGGCTGGATTGAGAAGGAGACACCAAAGTGTGGTCCTCTGGACGCAATCTGCAAGCCACTTGCGGTCGCAATTTGTACATCTGACATTCACACTCTGTGGGAGGGCGCAATCGGCGACCGTCACAACATGATTCTTGGTCATGAGTGCTCCGCAGAGGTTGTCGAGGTTGGCGAGTGCGTCAAGGACTTCAAGCCTGGCGACCGCGTCCTCGTTCCTGCAATTACTCCAGACTGGAACTCCCTTGAGGCTCAGGCCGGCTACTCCATGCACTCCGGTGGCATGCTTGCTGGCTGGAAATTCTCCAACTTCAAGGACGGCGTCTTCTCCGAGTACTTCCATGTAAACGACGCTGACGGCAACCTCGCTCACATGCCAGAGGGCATGGATCCAGCAGACGCCTGCATCCTTTCCGACATGGTTCCAACCGGCTTCCACGCAGTTGAGCTGGCTGGCGTTGAGTTCGGCGACACCGTCCTGGTCATCGGCATTGGACCTGTCGGTCTTATGTCCGTTGCTGGTGCTGCACTCCACGGTGCTTCTCGCATCATCGCTGTTGGTACCCGTCCAGTCTGCGTTGAGGCAGCTAAGGGCTACGGCGCAACCGACTTCATCTCCTACAAGGACGGCCCAATCTGGGAGCAGGTCATGGAGCTCACCGGCGGCAAGGGCGTTGACCGCGTCTGCGTCGACGGCGGCGGCTGCGAGACCTTCGAGGACGCTGTCAAGGCACTCAAGCCTGGCGGAAAGATTGGTAACGTCAACTACCTGGGCTCCGGCGACTACGTCAACATTCCTCGCGTCGAGTGGGGCGTTGGTATGGGCCACAAGGACATCCGTGGCGGCCTCATGCCTGGCGGCCGTCTGCGCATGGAGAAGCTCTCCAGCCTGGTCACTTCTGGCCGTCTGGACCTTCACCCAGAGGTTACCCACCTCTACCACGGCTGGGATCACCTCGAGGAGGCTCTCTTCACCATGCGTGATAAGCCATCCGACCTCATCAAGCCAGTTGTTGTTATCGACTAGGTAATCAACTAGGTCGCGTGATTTAGTACGTTTAGGCTGGCGAGAAGTTCGTTTTTCTCGCCAGCTTTTTGCGCTGGTGAGCGCCAACAGAGTTTAGAAAGCGGTTGTATTCATGAAAATCCTTGTTGTATCAGGCTTTCTTGGAGCTGGTAAAACCACCTTCATTCAGGAGCTCGTGCGCCGGACTGGGCGTGATTTTGCTATCTACGAGAATGAATATGGCCAGGCAGACATCGATGCGCGCCGTCTGAGGCAGGACTCCGACCTCAAGGTTTGGGAGTCTACCGAGAATTGCATTTGCTGTTCGGGCAAGCAGGATTTTGCGACGTCGGTGCTGACCATTTCAAACACCATTGACCCCGAGTATTTAATTGTTGAACCAACTGGTGTGGCTAAGCTGCAGAGCATTCTTGATAACGTGAATCAGGTAGCCTGGGAGCGCATTAGTTTGCTGGCGCCGGTCACCGTGGTCGACGCCGTTTCGTGGCAGAATCAGCGCACCGATTTCCCAGAGATTTTTGATAATCAGCTGAGCGCCGCCGCGAGCGTGGTGATTTCCAAGCTTGCTCCAGGTAGCGAGGATGCCGCCGAGCCCATTAAGCAGCTTGCGGCAGATATGAATCCGCAGGCAGAGATCATTGCGGAGTCCTCGTATGCTGATATTCCCGACGAGTGGTGGAACTCTCTTTTAACGCGTGCGCTTGACGGTTCTGTTCTTAAAGATCCAGCTAGCGAGAAGGACGAGGGGCCTGACCTGGAGACTATGGCGTTGACTCACGCTGAGCTTCCAAGTCCAACGCACTTGATTTGGCTTTTGGACGCAGCGTCAGCTGGCGTTTTTGGAAAGCTTGCGCGCGCAAAAGGTACGTTGCCGTGCGGTCATCAGTGGGTCAAGTTTGACCTGGTAGAACGTGCGTGGGCCATTACGGGCGACGAGCCTCAGGAAGAGTCCAGGTGTGTGTTTATCGGCCGCGACCTGCTGCGTCATGGACTTCGTGAGGTGTTTGTGCCGGCGTTCTGGCACGAGCAGTCGGACTTGGCTGACGAGCACGATCACTCGCATTGCGATCACGAGCATGGTCACTGCGTGCATGAGCACTGCGATCACGAGCATGGCCACTGCGAGCACGAGCACGCAGGTCACGAGCACCACGCGCACGGCGAGCACCACGAGCACCACGAGCACCACGCGCACGACCACGGCGACCACGGCGAGCACTGAGTCGCAAGCGCATAAAACCTGCAACTAAAAAGAGCCTCCGATGTGGAGGCTCTTTTGCTAGTTCTTGAGCGAATTGAGTGGAGCGGGGAAGCGACCGCCACGGTGTGCAAGCACCGTGCCCGCAAACTGGTTGACCGGCATAATTGGTGCGGATCCAAAGAGGCCGCCGAACTCCAGGACGTCTCCCTCGTTGTAACCAATAGCTGGGATAACGCGGACCGCTGTGGTCTTGGTGTTGATGACACCAATGGCCATCTCATCTGCGATGATGCCCGCGATGGTCTCCACAGTGGAATCGCCAGGAATGGCAATCATGTCCAGGCCAACAGAGCAGACTGACGTCATTGCCTCGAGTTTCTCGAGAGAAAGCGCGCCGTCTTGAGCTGCGCG
This sequence comes from Lancefieldella sp., assembly GCF_057237245.1. Classification (NCBI taxonomy): domain Bacteria; kingdom Bacillati; phylum Actinomycetota; class Coriobacteriia; order Coriobacteriales; family Atopobiaceae; genus Lancefieldella; species Lancefieldella sp. The sequence goes on along the minus strand of NZ_DBHHJM010000009.1, from coordinate 5,662 downwards.
AATCATGCCCGCATCTTCGGAGACCGGGATGAACGCGCCAGACAGGCCGCCAACGCTGGACGACGCCATGACGCCGCCCTTTTTGACAGCATCGTTGAGCAGGGCAAGTGCGCAGGTAGTTCCGGGACCTCCGCATTCGCCAACGCCGATGAGCTCCAGAATCTTAGCGACGGAATCGCCAGCTTCTGGGGTAGGCGCAAGACTGAGGTCTACGATGCCCTTCTCGACACCCAGGCGCCTTGAAGCCTCGCGGCTCATCAGCTCTCCTGCGCGGGTAATCTTGAATGCCGTCTGCTTGATTTTTTCGGCAACGTCCATGAGGTTTGCGGAGTCGGGGAGCTCGGCGAGGGCCGCAGCCATGACGCCAGGACCAGAAACGCCCACGTTAATGACGGCGTCCGCCTCTCCGCTGCCGTGGACCGCGCCGGCCATGAAGGGGGAGTCCTCCACCATGTTGGCAAAAACGACCAGCTTAGCGGCACCGTAGCACTGAATGTCGGTGGTGCGACGAGCGGCTTCGAGCACGGTTTCTGCCATGAGCAGGACGGCGTCCATGTTGATGCCTGCGCGCGTAGATGCGACGTTTACCGAGGAACAGACGCGTGACGTGGTAGCCAGCGCCTCGGGGATGGATGCGATGAGTCGGCGATCGGCGTCGCCAAGACCCTTGTGGACCAGCGCCGAGAAGCCGCCCAAAAAGTCGATGCCCAGCGTCTCGGCCGCGCGGTCAAGCGTGTGAGCAAGCGGGGTCAGGTCTTGCGCCGAGGTACATGCCGCAATCTGCGCGATTGGCGTGACGGAGACGCGCTTATTGGCAATGGGGATACCGTACTCGCGCTCCAGATCCTCGGCCACGGACACCAGGTGTTCGGCCTGGCGCGTGATGCGATCGTAGACCTTCTGGCACATGCGATCCAGGTCCTCGTCTGCGCAGCTATTGAGCGAGATGCCCATCGTGATGGTGCGCAGGTCAAGGTTTTGCTCGCTGACCATGGCGAGGGTTTCGGCGATTTCCTGTGGAGTAATGTTCATGCGCGTCCTCTCGGAATGCGGTTGTCGTGCGAGCGCCGGGGCGCAGGTGCAGCTTGCGTGCGGTATCGGGGTCCAGGTGCGGTTGTCGTGTGGAGACAGCGTCTGGCTTTTGGCGGACGACCAGCCGCAGGGGTTTCTCGACTATTATACTTAAGCAACAACGATAAACGGGGCAAGTTGCGAGGTAACGTGGCAGAAAAAGTCACCCTAAAAACGATTGCGCGCGAGGTGGGGCTGTCGCCCGCCACGGTTTCGCTGGTGCTGAACGGTCGGCCGGTGCGCGTGAGTGACGAGAACCGTCGCCGCATCCTCGACGTTGCCCGTCGCGAACACTACATTCCCAACCAGATTGCAAGAAGCCTGGTCACGCAGCATACGCAGACGCTGGGGTTGATCGTACCGAATATCGAGAGCCGGTTTTTCTCGTCGTTTGCAAAGATGTTGGAGATGAAGTGCCGCCGCCGTGGGTACGCGCTGTTCATCACTAACTCGGATAACAGCACGTCAAACGATGCGGACCTTGTGCGACTACTGGTCAATCGCGGCGCCGACGGCATCTTTATTATCACGTCCGACGAGGTAGAAGCCTCAAAGCAGCTCATCGCCGACTTGGAGCAGCTGCCCGTGCCGTACGTCATGGTGGACCGAACCATCGACGCGCTCGACTGCGACAAAGTCACGTTCAACAATGAGCTTGGCGGCTATCTGGCCACAAAATACCTGCTAGATCACGGTCATCGCCGCATCGCATGTATGGTTAACACCGCTTCCAACACCGGCTGTGCCCGCCTCAACGGCTACGTTCGCGCACTTGGCGAGAAGGGCCTGGAGCTGGATCAGTCGCTTGTGTTGACCAGCGATTATTACATTCCTGATGCGTATCTTGCAGCTCAGCAGCTGATTCGAGTGAACGCTACCGCGGTTGTTGCGACGTCCGACAATATTGCGTTGGGCTTGCTGCGCTATCTGTACGAGCGCGGTCTGCATGTTCCACGCGACTATTCCGTTGTCGGATACGATAACAGCATTTCAGACGCACTGTTTGAACCAGCGCTGACCTCGATTGAGCAAAATGTTGATGAGCTTTCTGATGCCGCGCTTTCAATTATGTTTCGTCGTCTGGGCGAGCATGGAGCGGATGTTGTGCAGAGAGCTGCGGCGGAAGCAGTCGCGACGCAAGAAGCCGCGACGCAATCAGCCGCTACGCAATCAGCTGCGACAGGTAAAAATAACGGCATCGAAGCGCAGGATGACAGTGCGTCAATCCAGATAATCCTTGAGCCGCGCATGATTGAGAAGAATAGCGTGCGTCTTTTGGGTTGCTAGTCAGATTTCTGCATATTTGTGCAATTAAATTCATTTCCATGAATACGTAATTTTTGAGCTCAAAATTATGTGCCGAAAAAGGTAAAAAACCCGTTTAGTTGGAAATGAAAATTGAAAATTAGCTGTTTTATCTCCAACTAAGACGATTTTTTACCGCGTCAAAAACTTTTATCTGGGCAAACGTTGTATGCAGAAAAATGAAATCTCCAACTAAACGCATTTTTTACCACTTTGGTGTGTATACGCTTTACATGGGCACCATTTTGGTTGCATTTTGGCATTGTGGGTACTGTTGGGGGATTGTTTTGCTGCTTAAAAGACAGCTTAAGCGTCTCTCAGGAAAGAAATTTCAAGAAATCTCACAGTGATAAAACGTTTTATCACTTAGAGTATTATTTGAAACATAGCCGAAGCATCATACTGTTATGTATGTGTTGTTTTATGCGTGCCCAGTTGAGTGCGAACAAAACAAACGCTCAGGTGATGGAAGCAACGAGGTTGCCTAACCTGCGTAAACGCGCAGATAGCAGCCCAAGAAAAGGAGGAGCACATGGCTCAGCCCGTGTACGGCACACCTTGGCAGACCCTGAATCAGCCTGTATCTGAGGACGAGCTTGCCGGCGTCGATAGGTATTGGCGCGCAGCTAACTACCTGTCTGTTGGTCAGATTTATCTTCGCAGCAACCCTCTTATGAAGGACGGTTTCTCTCGCGAGGACGTTAAGCATCGCCTGGTTGGCCACTGGGGAACCACCCCAGGTCTGAACTTCCTGTTCGGCCACGTAAACCGCTTCATCCGCGACCATAACCAGAACACCATCTTCCTCATGGGCCCTGGTCACGGTGGACCTGCAGGTACCGCACAGTCCCTGCTCGACGGCACTTATCGCGAGACCTACCCATTCATCACCGACGATGAAGAGGGCCTCCAGAAGTTCTTCCGCCGCTTCTCTTACCCAGGCGGAATTCCTTCCCACTACGCACCTGAGACTCCAGGTTCCATCCACGAGGGCGGCGAGCTGGGCTACGTCCTCTCCCACGCATACGGCGCTGTCCTGGACAACCCATCCCTGCTGGCAGTCGCTGTTGTCGGCGACGGCGAGGCAGAGACCGGCCCACTTGCAACTTCTTGGCAGACCAACAAGTTCATGGACCCACTGACCGATGGTATCGTTCTCCCAATCCTGCACCTCAACGGTTACAAGATTGCTAACCCAACTATCCTGGCTCGTATTTCCGACGGTGAGCGCGACGAGTTCTTCCGCGGCATGGGCTACCACCCATATAACTTTGTTGCTGGCTTCGACGACGAGGATCACGCATCCATTCACCGTCGTTTCGCAGCTCTTCTCGAGGCTGTCTTCAACGAGATCTGCGCTATCAAGACTCGCGCAGCCGCAGGTGACGCATCCCGTCCTTACTACCCAATGATCATCTTCCGCACCCCTAAGGGCTGGACTTGCCCTCCTTACATCGACGGCAAGAAGACCGAGGGCTCTTGGCGTGCACACCAGGTTCCACTGGCATCCGCTCGCGACACCGAGGCTCACTTCCAGGTTCTTCGCGACTGGATGGGCTCCTACAAGCCAGAGACTCTCTTCACCGAGAAGGGCGCAATCCGCCCAGAGGTCACCGCTTTCATGCCTAAGGGCGACCTCCGCCTCGGCGCTAACCCTAACGCAAACGGTGGCGCAATCCGCCGCAACCTCGTCCTTCCTGACGCAAAGAAGTACGAAATCCCAGTTGCCGAGAAGGGCCACGGCTTTGGTGCTACTGAGGCAACGCGCGTCCTCGGAGAGTACACCGCTGAGCTCATCAACAGCAACCGCTCCGAGTTCCGTATCTTCGGACCTGACGAGACCGCTTCCAACCGCCTGCAGCCATCCTTCCAGGTAACCGACAAGCAGTGGTTCGGCGGCTTCAACGACGACTTTGAGAACGACGAGCACATCTCCCCAGTTGGTAACGTTATCGAGCAGCTTTCCGAGCACCAGTGCGAGGGCCTGCTTGAGGGCTATACTCTGACCGGTCGCCACGGCATCTGGTCCAGCTACGAGTCATTCGTTCACATCGTTGACTCCATGATCAATCAGCACGCTAAGTGGCTCGAGGCTACCGTCCGCCACATTCCATGGCGCAAGCCTATCTCCGCTCTCAACCTGGTTCTTTCCAGCCACGTTTGGCGCCAGGACCACAACGGATTCTCTCACCAGGATCCTGGTTTTGTTGACATCATGCTCAACAAGAGCTTCAACAACGATCACATCACCAACATTTACTTCCCAGCAGATGCTAACCTCCTGCTTGCAGTTGGCGAGAAGTGCTACACCTCCACAAACTGCATCAACGCAATCTTTGCTGGTAAGCAGCCTGCTCCAACGTGGGTAACGCTCGACGAGGCTCGCGAGGAGCTTGCAGCTGGCGCTAAGGAGTGGAAGTGGGCTTCCAACGCTGAGGCAGGCGAGGAGGACATTGTTCTCGCATCCTGCGGCGACGTCCCAACCCAGGAGCTCCTGGCAGCTCTTGACATGCTTGGCAAGCTGGGCATCAAGGCTCGCTTCGTCAACGTTGTTGACCTGCTCAAGATTCAGAACGCTTCCGAGAACAACGAGGCTCTCTCCGACGAGGAGTTCACCAAGCTCTTCTCCGCAGACAAGCCAGTTCTCTTCGCATTCCATGCTTACGCCGGTTCTGTCCGCCGTTTGATTTGGAACCGTCCAAACCACGACAACTTCAACGTTCACGGCTACGAGGAGCAGGGTTCCACCACAACTCCTTACGACATGCTGCGCCTGAACAACATGGACCGTTGGGCACTTGCTGCTGACGCTCTCCGTATGATTGACGCTCAGAAGTGGGCAGATCAGATTGACGAGTGGGAGAAGTTCCGCACCGAGGCCTTCGAGTTTGCTGTCGAGAAGGGCTATGATCACCCAGCATTTACCGACTGGGCATGGCCAGACGCTTCCGATGCTGGTTCCGGAATCTCCGCAACTCAGGCAACCGCTGGCGACAACGAGTAACACGCTCTCGAGCTGCGCAAACGTGCCTTCCGCCCGGTATCCACTTCGTGTGGGTACCGGGCTTTCTTGTGCGAGAGAGCTGCTAGTGGACGGGTTTCTCGCCAGGCGGGCGGCGCGCTCGGCACGCGCCTGGGTGTGCTTGGACGCGACCGCCGCGCGCCTGATTTCTGCAAAGAATCTGTAAAATTTGCCCTTGAATTTTCATTGCTAGTGCAACAACAAAAGAGAAGGTAGTGACCCATGGGTCTACAATGGCGCTTACGACAACGTTCATTGAAAGGA
>NZ_DBHHJM010000008.1:0-70686 GCF_057237245.1 Lancefieldella sp. | reverse complement strand
TGGTTTTGTGTTTCGCGCGCTTCTCGCGCTCAACAGGCTAAAGCCTCGAAAAAAAGCGCCCAGCAGAGCTGAGCGCTTATCAGTACAAAGGTAATGACCTAAGACTTAGTCAAGGTCGTTGAAGTCACCAGCTGCAGGTGCAGGTGCAGAAATCTGAGTCTGCTGAGCTGCAGGCTGAGCAGCATTCTGGGAACCAGTTGGAGCATTGTTGGTAAGAACAGTCTCTGGGAAGACAGAGTCAGCGTCATCCAGGAAGTGCTGGAGGAGCTTACGGTACTCAGCGCGGAAGTCCTCACGGGACTGCTTGAGGCGATCAATCTCATCAAGCTCAGTCTGCTTCTCTGCAAGAGCCTGACGGATAACCTCACGAGCCTTCTGGTCTGCCTCATTGCGGATGCGCTCAGCGTTTGCACGAGCGTCTGCAACAAGCTTATCTGCGCTCTGCTGAGCAACAATGAGGACCTGAGAAATCTGGTGCTCGGATGCAGCGATAGCAGCTGCGTTTGTCTCCTCAACAGAAGGAACGCTTGCGTTCTCCTCAAGGTTTGCAACCTGAGCCTGTGCTGCAGCAAGCTGCTGCTCAGTGCTGGTCAGACGGCCCTTAAGGTCAGCGATCTTTTGAAGCATTGCATCAACCTCAGAAGAGAGCTGCTCAAGAAATGCGTCAACTTCCTCTGGATTGTAGCCGGTCTCAGCAGGAGAGAATGTCTGCTGCTCGATGTCTGCTGGTGTGATTGCCATCTTTGTTCCCTTTCAGTCTGCGAGTAGACGTACCACACATCATAACTACTCAGTTTGTAATTAAAGACAAACTAGTTTCCTATATTAGTATAAGACCCAGCGTCGAAATGGCAAAACGTTCCACAAGATTAAGCACAAAAAGCGCAATAATCGGCGAGAGGTCAACGCCAGAAATTGGAGGAATCACCTTCCTAAACACATTGAGATATGGCTCAACAATTTTGCCAATAGCCTTAAGAATGTTTCTAACCGAATCATTTGAAACGGTAATCCAAGAGGACAGGCACCATACCACAATGCAGACGCTGTAAATCCTAAACAAGGTATAGAGTGCGTTTAAAACATAATACGAGAACACAAAAACCTCCAGTTACCTGGTAATCTCTCCCTCATCAGCAAGCTTATCAAGATCAGCCTGCGTCAAAGAGACGCCATGAGGAAGTACAACAAAAACGCGGTCAGCAACTTCTTCAACAGCACCATCAAGGCCATAAGAAAGACCAAAGCTGAAGTCCAAAATTCTCTTAGCAACCTCAATGTTGGTGTTCTTAAAGATAAGAACAACTGGCTGACCAGTACGAACGCGGCGAACTACCGACTGAACGTCGTCATAAGAAACAGGACGAAGAACATATGGTGGCAGCTGTCCAGAATAGCTTGTACGGCTCACAGGACGAAGACCAATATCACCAGGAGTTGGCAGATTTGGGCTTACGGCGTGCTCGTAAGAAGGAGTGTATCCAGAGGGCTCCTGACGAGATGCATACGCAGAAGCACGGGAGCGCATATCCTGCTGAGGATTGTAAGAAGCGGCTGGATTTGTGCTGATTGGCTTGCCAGAGCGTGTATACACAGAAACACTCTCTGCTTCTGGCCTGGATGGATTACCCAACAGTCTGTTGGAAGAGCCTTGCTGTGCGCGATCATCGTACGAACGAGGAGAAGCTTCGTCTACCTCGTCATAGCCTTCGTCGCCATAATACTCATCGTCGTAGTACTCATCGTCCTGACCACCACGAAGTTTTGCTCTTAGCGTATCAAGAATGCTCATCATTGTGCCTTTCTGTAACGCACGTAACTTCTTACTACTGTATCAAAAACTTGCAACTATTTTAGTGCCTACTCAACGTATAGGCTGGGTCAAACAATACTCGACCCAGGCGAATAGTCGTAGAACCCTCTTCAATGGCATACGTAAAGTCATCACTCATGCCACAAGAAAGAACATCTAACTTCAAACCAACTTGTTGGCTCAAGTGATCACGCAATTCTCGAAGTCCTGAGAATGTTCTCTTGGCGCGCTCTGAATCATCTTTTGGTGCCATAGTCATCAGACCCACAACAGAAATGTGAGGAAGATCAACAATCTTTTGAATAGACTCTGACACTTCTTCTGGCGAGAAACCCGATTTTGAGGCCTCAGCGGAGACGTTTACCTCAAGTAAAACAGACTCCTCAGTACCTTTCACCTCAGCACGCTTTGAAACCGCCTCTGCAAGATGTTCGGAAGAAATTGAATGAATGTAGCGAACCTTACCAACTACCTGGTTAATCTTGTTCTTCTGAAGATTACCAATCATGTCAAAAGATATCTCAGACGCAAAAGGAGTTTCAGATAAACACGTCAGTTTATGTGTCAGCTCTTGTGGGCGATTCTCGCCAAAAACCCTATAGCCCCCCTTATACGCTGCAAGGACGGCCTCAACAGGTACGGTTTTGGAAACAGCTACAATTTCAATCTCAGAGGCGCTTCTGCCGGACTTTTTTGCAGCATCCGCCACAAGTGACTCAATCTGAGCTCTACGAGCCTTTATAAACTCAAGATATTCGTCTGAATCGTACGTCATAGCCATCATCTCTTGCGGTGAATACCTCAACATCTTACGTAACGTTTAACAATTTTTGTCGTAGACCTAAACGTTTTCTCCGATAGCGCTAAACGTCTTCTACCCTACTTTGACGCCATGTAAGCAACAGCCGCGTGTCTTCCGCACTTGCCATGCTCTGCTCGGTACGAGAAGAACCGCTCAGTTGTAGAGGCGGTCGAGTCAGTAACCTCTTCGATAGCAGACGCTCGTACACCAGCATCTACCAGTGCGGCTCTGACGGCATATCCAAGATCTAAGTACCTCTCGCCAGATGCACGGTCTACAACGCCGGGACCAAACTCTTGTGAGAACATCTGAATGAGCTCTGGAGAAACCTCGTAGTCAGCGCTGCCAATGTGCGGACCAATGTAGGCCTTGACCTCAGAAGACTTGGCGCCAGTTGCCTGGCAAAGCGCCTCGGTTGCGCGCGCAGAAATGCGGGCAATTGTGCCTTTCCAGCCAGAATGTGCCACTGCAAATCCACCGGGAGCTACAAGAATTACCGGCACACAATCGGCAAACGCCAACATCACAGGCGTATTTTGAACCGTACATACTATGGCGTCTGCACCAGCTTCTGCCTCAGCTTTAGCCAGTTCAAAAGCCTCTGATGTATTGGAAGTCAGACAAACTACCTTGCTTCCGTGCACCTGATGAGGAATAAGGAGCTGCGAGAAAAACTCGCCAGCTCCAAGAGCCTCTAAGACCAGCAGGCGGTTCTTTTGCACCTGTTGCAGATTGTCTCCACATCTACTGCCCAGATTGAGGGAAGCAAACTCCCCTTCTGAAAAACCGCCAGTACGCTCAGTAAATGCGAGCGTGACCCCGCATGGAACCTCAGGATCCATGAGCAGGGTCACGCCGTGTAAGCACTGTCTATTCAGCGCGCACATATTTAGATGCGGCTACGCTTAAGGAAGTCTGGAATATCAAACTCTTTCTCATTAGAAGAGTTGTTGGTGCGAGCAGGCTGTGGCTGAGCAGCTACAGGACGAGTTGGCTGTGGCTGAGCAGGACGGCTTGGACGGCTTGCGCTCTGGGTGTTCAGGGTTGGAAGCTGCTGCTGAACGTTAGAGTCATTGAAGCCGGTTGCGATAACGGTTACGCGAACCTGATCGCCCAGGGACTCATCAACAACAGTACCAAAGATGATGTTTGCGTCAGGATCAACGTTCTTAGCAACCAGGTCAGCTGCCTCATTAATCTCCTGAATACCAAGGTCTTTATTGCCAGCAATAGAGAGAAGAACGCGGGTTGCACCCTCGATGGAGCTCTCAAGCAGGCGGCTAGAAATTGCCTCGGTTGCAGCATCTGCAGCGCGGTTATCACCAGCAGCAATACCAATGCCCATCATTGCGCTACCTGCACCCTTCATGATGGTGCAAACGTCTGCAAAGTCGAGGTTGATCAGGCCAGGAACAGTGATGAGGTCGGTAATACCCTGGGTGCCCTGGCATAGAACGTCGTCAGCCATGCGGAATGCCTCAAGCATGGTGGTCTTCTTCTCAGAAAGATCAAGCAGACGATCGTTTGGAATAACAATGAGAGTATCAACATTCTCGGAAAGAGTCTTGATTCCGTCAGCTGCAGAACCATAACGACGACGACCCTCGAAGGAGAATGGCTTGGTAACAACGCCAACGGTCAGTGCGCCAACGTCATTCTTTGCAATATCAGCAACAACAGGAGCAGCGCCGGTACCAGTACCGCCACCCTCGCCAGCAGTGATAAAGACCATATCAGCACCAGCAAGTGCTGCCTTGATCTCATCGCGGCTATCCTCTGCTGCCTCTTTACCAACCTCAGGGTTAGCGCCAGCACCAAGACCCTTGGTGATGTCAGTGCCGATGTGAACCTTAATGTCTGCATCGGAGATTGCAAGTGCCTGTGCATCGGTGTTTACAGCAACGAACTCAACGCCACGGATGCCTTCTTCAATCATGCGGTTGACAGCGTTAGTTCCGCCGCCACCAACGCCAACAACCTTGATAACAGCAAGATAGTTGTTAAGGGTATCGGTGTCCTTAATCATGTCTTCCTCCTTGAGGCACGCTTGTGCCCGTTTGTCCCGGAGCGCGACTGCGCTTAGGCTACGTTTATGCGCTCGCAGAACCGCTGTATAAAACCCTAAACCTCAAGTTAAGGCTTACGCTTCATGCAAAGCGGGGTATATTTGCACAACTGACCCATACAAGTCAAATAATATGTAGAAATTGTGAAGAAACCTGGTAAACGGTAGGAAACTATTCCCTAACGGCACACGTTGTTTGCGCGTTTACCTACGAAACACCAGAGCCAGACTGAACATTTCCGGTAGAAACTCGCCTATAGGTTGGGCTTGCAGGTGTTCTTACGTTCAAGTACGTAAGCTCTCCTGGGAACTGCTTAAGCATTGCCAGAATCACTTTTTCTTTGTCAGCAATCTGTGTTGGAGAGCCTAGGGCAACCTGTACACCATTGGTAAGCGTGACAGAAATCGCATCAACGCTACTAGCTGAGTAACTTACAATCTGTGACGTGAGCTCTGACGAGAACGTAGACTGATACTGCATAACCGCTTGAATTTCTGCGTCTGTTGCCGTGGTGCCTGCTACAGGAGAAACCGTTGCAGGAACATCGGTAATCAGCAGCTCACCTTCTGAGGTTGCCTTCTCAAGCGCAACGGTAGCGGTAGTTTTTCCTTCTGGCACGTTAAGCTGATCTGCCTCAAGCCAGACGTTATTCTCGCCCAGATACCATGCAACCGGACCAGAAGAAAGCGCCACTATGGCCGTGACCTTGCGCTCTGTGATGGTGATGCGCAGCGTATTAGGGAACTGCCTCTCGTACGTTGCAGAAGCTACCCAAGGGTCCTTCTGAAGCTCCTCGGTAATAAGGGACTCATCCATATTGAGCAGCGTTGTTCCCTCTTCTACTGCAATGAGCTTTTGAATTTGCTCGTTAGTAACGTGCTCTGTTGGCTCAACCTGAATGTTGGTAATAGCAAAGACTGAGGAAGAACGTAGGACGAGAAAAGCAATGCCAGCGAGAAGGGCAAGGCTAAGCAAAACGATAAAGGCCGTGCGTACTGCCTTAAACGATACCTTTCTGCTGTGTTTAATACGCTCAGCACGAGCTTGAGCTGCAGTTTTTGTAGCGTTATTTGGCTTTTTGGCAGAAATCTTTTTAGCAGAAGGCTTGGCATCAGGAGTTGTAGCCTCAACCTTTGGCTTAGGCTTAAAGGCCTTGCTCATAAAAGAAGGCTTAGTAGCACCTGTCGTCTGAGTAGAACCAGACGATAAAGGCTCCCTTTTTGTGCCTTTACGGCGGGTTGTTTGCTTTGAAGTATCTTCTGCCATATCTTCCCTATGCCCCAAAACCCAGAAGTTTAACCTCTGGCTGAAGATCAATGTCAAACTTTTCTTGGACCGCATCGTGTGCTCTGCGCATAAGTGCAATGACATCTGAGGCGGTGGCGTTACCGGTATTCACAATAAAGTTGGCATGAACATCAGAAATCTGTGCGCCGCCTTCAGTAACTCCCTTAAGACCACACTCTTCAATAAGTGCACCAGCAGACCTACTACCTGGATTCTTAAAAACAGAACCGCAGCAAAGCTGACCAGTTGGCTGAGTATTTCTTCTACGCTGCAAGAGGGTATCCATGCCAAGAGCAACTTTAGGACGATTAGATGCTGTCAGCGCAAACGTTGCCTCAAGAATGATCTCATCTGGTGCAAACGTAGTGTAGCGATAACCCCATTCAATCTCGGAGGCATCGTAGCGTACAAGACCCTTGCCAGGCTTTAGCACCACGCAATCACGGACGGCTTTACCAATCCAATCATGCCTGGTACCTGCGTTCATCGAAAGAGCGCCGCCGATAGTTCCGGGGATACCGGCACACATCTCAAGGCCAGAAAGACCTGCTTTCATGGCCTCATTGCAAACGCGTGCCGTAAGCGCACCTGCACCTGCAGTAATGAGGTTATTCTCGCCAACTGAAATGGTAGAAAGCTCATCGTCGAGCACAATAACGCAGCCGTTGTAACCCTTATCAGAGACAAGAATGTTTGAGCCCTTGCCCAAAAGCACCCAATCAACTCGATTAGCTGCAAGCACTTCGAGCACGCGCACAAGTGCCACGTGACTATGAACAGCAGCAAAAAGCGACGCCTTACCACCAATCCTAAAGGAGGTATGGTGGCTCAGCGGCTCATCTTGCTTGATTGTTGCATCAAGGGCCCCAGAAAGGCTTACATAGGCGTTAAACAAGCTCACGACAGAGGTCCTAGTGGTTCTGAAGACGCTCTTTGAGTGCGCGGATAAACATTGGTCCAATCTGAGTGACGTCACCTGCACCCTGAGTAATCAGCAGATCTCCTGGCTTAACCGTATCAAGAAGATCTGCGATAAGATCACGACGAGAAGGAATATAACGCACGTCAGGAACAGTATGAGCAACCTCAACCCTTGAAGAAACGGTCTTGCCCGAGACACCTGGAATAGGCAGCTCACCTGCTGAGAAGACATCCATGACGCGCAAAACGTCAATGCCATCAAATGCATGGGCAAACGAATCCGCCAAATCCTGCGTTCTGCTGTAGCGATGTGGCTGGAAAACAACAACAACGCGCTTGAAGCCAAGAGGAAGAGCTGCAGACATGGTTGCTGCAATCTCGGTTGGATGGTGGCCGTAATCGTCTACGACGGTAATACCGTTGATGTCGCCTACGTGTGTAAAGCGACGGCGAGCGCCCTTGAACTGAGAAAGCGCTGCTGCGGCCTCCTCAAGATCAAAGCCAAGAGCATCAGCAACGGCAATTGCAGCGGTTGCATTTGCAACATTGTGCTTACCAGGATTAGCTGGAAGTACCACAGAGATAGTCTGACCAGAAGGAGTCTTGATGGTCAGAGGATTCTCAATTCCAGCTTTTCTCTCCTCCTGTGTGCAAACAAAATCACAGCTTGAATCAAAGCCGTAGGTAACTACGTGCCTACCGGTTGACTGAGCGAGCTCAACGTAATGAGGATTATCGCCGTTGATAACAACAGTTTCTTCCTTATCAAGCAAGCTCATAAACTCACAGAAGGTCTTCTCGATATTCTCGAGAGAGCCGTAATGGTCAAGGTGATCTGCCTCAATATTGGTGACAACAACCACGTTAGGGTTAAGGAACATAAACGAACCGTCAGACTCGTCCGCTTCGCAGACAAAGTACTGGCCATTACCGTTTTTGCCATTGGTGTCGTAGCCCTCAACAACGCCACCAATCAAAAATGATGGATCAGCGCCAAGTTTGTCCAACATGGTAGCAACCATAGAAGACGTGGTGGTCTTGCCGTGAGTGCCCGCAACAGCAATGGTCTTGCGGCCGCGTGACAAATACGAGAGCATCTTAGCGCGAGGCCAAATAGGAATGGAAAGCTCACGCGCACGAATAACCTCTGGGTTTGTCTCTGGGATTGCGGTAGAGGTAACAATGACATCAGGCATCACAGCGTCAATAGTGGCTGCGGTGTGGCCGATGCTTACCTGAATACCTGCATCTTCAAGCTCTCTAACATAATGCGAGCTCTTTAGATCGGAGCCGGTAACGGTGCAGCCGCGCTCGTGCAGAACAAGCGCAATTCCGCTCATACCTGCGCCACCAATTCCAATAAAATGTGCACGCGAGATGGTCTTCTCGCCCATGGAATCTGCCATAAGAGAGCCTTTCCAAGTATTGTTATCGTTTGAGTCTTGGACATTCCAAGACATGTTTACTCTAACGCAAAACCGAATGTTTTATGCGCCACAAACGGCACTTTCCACAGCGTCAGCCACAAGAGATGCGGCGCTGCGCTGGTCAAGTGTAGCGGCTGCCTCGGAGAGCTTTTTGCGCTGGTCCGCGTTATCTACCAGCTCAAACAGAGCTGTCGAGAAGGTCGTGGTGCCCACCTGGTTATCTGGCACCAGAATAGCTGCTCCCGCGTCCGACAACAGATGCGCGTTAGTAGTCTGATGATCTGCTGTTGCCAAAGGATACGGCACCAAAATGCTAGGGAGCTCTAAGGCTGCAATTTCGGCCACAGAGGATGCTCCAGAACGAGAAACTACCAGGTCAGCTGCTGCAAGCATGGCGCCCATATTGGAAATGTAGGGCTTAATCTCCCAGCGAGCAGCCTCCTCGTCAGAAAGCTTCATAAGCGAGACAACCTCGTCGTAGAGCTTTTGACCTGTTGACTGGATGATGCGAAGGTTAGGACGGGCAAGAAGCTCCTGCTTAAGTGCAGCAAATGTCTCGTTGATGCTACGTGCACCCAGGCTGCCGCCAAAGATAAGCAGCAATGTTTGATTGTCTGCAATGCCCAGCTCTTGCCTCGAGGTGGCTCTATCAGCAGAAAGAACACTCTTGCGCACGGGATTTCCGGTAACCACAATGGTGTCCTGAGCTTTAACGCGTCCCTCAAAAGCCTTGCGAGCCTCTGGGAAGGCAATGCATACCTTAGAAGCTTTGCCAGCAGAAACGCGATTAGCAAGACCTGTTACCGAGTTCTGCTCGTGAATCAAATACGGGATGTGCAGCTTAGCGCAAAGTTGAAGCAATGGCAGCTCAACATAGGCTCCAAAGCCAATGGCAACATCAGGAGCTCCCTGCTCTCTGAAACGCTTGTGCAGCTGTGACTTTGCGCGCTCAAGATTGTATGCCGCGCTAATGAGCGTCCAAGGGCGCCTGCGATCAAAGCCATTTACATGGATAGGTACCAGCTCAAATCCTGCCTCAGGCACCAGCGTACCCTCAAGCTTATTGGGCTGACCGTAAAACGTAACCTGGTGACCACGCTCACGGAGCTCCTCAGCCAGAGCCAGAGCTGGGTTAATGTGACCTGCGGTTCCACCTGCAGCAATTGCAACAGAGAGTTTCTTCTGTTCTGCCATGCAATCCATCTCCTAGAAATCAGCTATCGACGAGGCCTGGTGCTATTTCCACGAAGCCTGTCCGATGCAGAAGGTCCCAAATCAATTCTGCGCCTACCGGAAGCGTCTGTTGTAATACGGCCTTGAGGGGCATCGTCATCTCTTGAGCGCAAAACGCCTCGTGAAGGACGTGCAGAGCTTTGTGCGCTGCTCTTAGGGCGAGAAGAACGTGGGAGTGGCATGCCTACTCCTACCCCACCATCAACCATGGTAAGACCAGCAAAACCTGGAGCATCAAAGGTATCTTGCTCTTCGGCTAAGCTCCAAGACGCACGCTGCCTATCGTACTCGGTTTCTGGAAGCCTTGACTGCCTTGAAACAGACATCAAAAGTCCAACCATCAAGATACTGGACATGATGGTTGAGCCGCCGTACGAGATAAACGGAAGAGGTTTACCAGAAAGAGGCAAAAGGCCCAAAACACCACCGATGTTAACAAAGGCCTGAATGATAAACATTGAGGTACAACCTGCGGCAATAAGCCTGCCGGTCAAATCTGGCGCATAGCGAGCAATCTTAAAGCCCGCCCATACCAGCGCGCCAAATACAGCCAAAAGACCTAAAACACCAATAAAGCCAAGCTCTTCTCCAATGACTGCAAAAATAAAGTCATTGTGAGCCATAGGCAAATATGAATATTTCTGGCGAGAAAAACCAAAGCCAACGCCAAAAATACCGCCAGAACCAAAGGCATAAAAGCCCTGTGCAAGCTGATAACCTGCGCCGTAATAATCAGCCCAAGGGTTAAGCATAGTCACAACGCGGGCACGAGAATAATCGTCTTTCAAAGATAAGAACGCAAAGCCAATAAAGCCAGCAACAGCAATAGTTGCCAGAACCCTTCGGTCAACATCGGCAAGGTAGCCAATGACCAAAAGTGTTCCCACAATAATCAGTGTGGAGCCCTTGTCTGGCTGGGCCAAAATAAGAAGCAGTGGCGCAAGCGCAGCAATAGCAAACTTTTTAAAGAACTCCATCTGGTCTATGGTCTGATCGATAAAGTACTGCTGAGCCAAATACGAGACAGAAATTAAGATGGTAATCTTTGCAAACTCAGACGGCTGGAAAGAAAACGGTCCAATTGAAATCCAACGGGTTGCACCATATGCATCAGCGCCAGCAATAGGAGTAAAAATAATTGCTAGCATTCCAAAGGTCACAATCCAGATAGGTACCTGGAAGTTTCTTACTACTGCACGGTAGTCAATGCGAGAAACAATAAACGCTAACGCAACTCCCGCCGCAGCAAAGCCAAGCTGACGCTGCACGTAGTAAAAGGGGTTATAGCCCATATCCTCAGAAGTCATTGCAGAAATCGAGGATGCAGAATAAATCATTACCAGACCAAAGCACACCAGAATAGCCGTTGATACCAGAAGCACCAGACGAGGCTGCATAAAACGCTCTGGAATAGCACCAAAGCGCCCTTTAGCCTGCGAGCCCTCGGAAGATTTCTGGCGAGAAGTACGTGGTTGCTGCGCGCGCTCCCCTGTTCTATTTCTGCTGGTAGCCATTATCGACCGCTCTCTTTTTGAGCAAGATCTGCCACCAGCTGTTTAAAGACACGACCACGCTGAGCCATGCCTATGAACTCGTCAAATGAGGAACATGCTGGTGATAGAAGCACTACAGAGCCTGGACGAGCAAGCTCTACTGCACGGTCAAAAGCCTCACGCAGATGAGACTCTTCTACCACTTCTGCACGTCCGTCTGAAACGCGGCGAAGCGCCTCTGCAAAGCGAGGACCTGCCTCTCCAAAGCAGATTGCGTATGCACAGGTAGCGGACACCTTCTGAGCAAACTCATCAAGCTCTGTACCCTTATCGTGACCACCAAGTAGCAAAATAACGTCTTTACCTGGGAACGAAGTTAATGATTTTTCAACTGAATCAGTGTTTGTTGCTTTGGAATCGTTAACGTACAAAACGCCATTAACCGTATCAACTGGCTCAATTCTGTGCTCAAGCGGCATAAAGTCCAACAGAGCATGCCTAATAGAAACAATATCAAGTCCCAGGAATAAGCCACATGCAGCTGCAGCAAGAGCGTTGAGTGCATTGTGTGCTCCCCTAATGTGGAGTGCATCAGCTGCTACAAGCTCCATCTCTTTACCAGATAGTCTGACTACCAGCGCTCCATTGCGTACAAAGGCGGCGTTTTGCGTACCGGGATCTGTCTGAGCAAGATGGCATACGGCAATGCCGCGAGCCTCAAGGCGAGAAGACACGTCCTGACAAAACTCATCCAAGTCAGAAACAATTGCCAGGTCATTTGCATCAAGGTTGGCAAAAATCTTCTCTTTAGCTGCTGCATACGCCTCGAGTGAACCATGCCACTCAAGGTGATCCGGCGTAATGTTTAAAAGCATCGCAACGTGAGGATGCAATTTTTGAGTAGTAGCAAGCTGGAAGCTTGAAAGCTCTGCTACAAACCAGCTTTTAGGCTTTCTCTCTAAAAGTTGGTCAGTAATAGTAAGACCAATATTGCCAACAGCGCTTGCATCAAGACCTGCATACTGCAGGATTGACGTGGTCAAACTTGTGGTAGTAGTTTTACCGTTTGTGCCGGTTATACCAATCCACTGTGAAGGACTCTCTTGATAGGCAAACTCTGGCTCGCCCATAATCTGCTTAGAAGCTGCCTTTGAACTTAAGAACAGCTCAGAGGTGTCTGGAATACCAGGAGATGCAATAGTCAGGTCAAAGGTACCCTTAACCTGATCGGAGCCGCATTGTACCTGTACGCCTAAATCTGCAAGCTCTTGGATCTTCACGCCAACAGTAGCATCTGCGCCGCCCACAAGAGTTACGGAAGACACACGACCCTCTGGCTGCTGCAGCAAATACGTGCAGACAGAGACGCCGGTTTTACCAAAACCAAGAACACATACCTTACCAAGTGTTTCTAGAAGCGACACGCAGGCGATCCTTTCCTAGGGCAATACCTTTAATGAAGCTGGAAATACAGGGCAAAACCCAAAGCAGCAAAAGCACCGGAAATAATCCAGAACCTAAAGACTACTTTTGTCTCGTTCCAGCCAAGTTTCTCAAAGTGATGATGCAGTGGAGCCATCAAGAATACGCGCTTTTTAGTTGCCTTGTAGCTGACAACCTGAATGATAACGGACAGTGCCTCGATGATAAAAAGACCGCCCATGACCAGGGAAATTACCTCTGTCTTGGTAAGGACAGCTAGAGCTGCAAAGGCAGCGCCCCAGGCAAGAGAGCCGGTGTCTCCCATAAAAATACTTGCAGGATAGCTGTTAAACCACAAAAAACCAATACAAGCTCCTGCGATCGATGCGGCAAAAACAGCAAGGCTACTCTCGCCATAGCGGAAAGCTACCGCAGCCATAAAAATCATGACGACCATAACGCAGCCACCTGCAAGGCCATCAAGGCCGTCAGTCAGGTTAACAGCGTTGGAGAGGCCTGCCATAAGCAAAAAGACAAAGAAGAGATACAGCCAAGGGATAGAAATGACGTTTCCTCCTAAATTGACGGTAGTGGTGAGGATGCCCAGGTTGATATCAAGACCACCGGGGAACGCAATAATGGGCGTAATGCCCCAAATGTTAACTGCTGCCAGGCAAAATGCAACAGAAATGGTAATAAGTCCGGCCATCTTCTGAGATGCGGTGAGACCAAGGCTTCTTCCATGAGCAACAGACTCGACATCGTCCAGAAGACCAAGCGAGCCCGTAAGCAGCATAGCTGCCATAGCAAGAATGAGGTCGGTGTTCCACTGAGCAAGTGCAATACAGGTCAGCACAATGCTTACCAGCATAACAACGCCACCCATAGTAGGAGTACCCTGCTTGACCAGGTGCTGCTGAGGGCCGTCAGCACGAACCTGCTGACCTACTCCCTCTTTCTTCATCAGTTTGATAAAGAGTGGCATTAAGATCAACGTGATGATGCAGGAGACACCAAGCGCAACAAACACCTGGTATGTTGGGTAAATAGTCTGGAAAAACATTACTCAGTAACTCCTTTTACAAAAATATCAAGCTGGGCAGACCTCGATGCCTTGGCGAGAAGAACGTCTCCTTGCGCAAGTACTGGTCCGAGCACGGTAAGTGCTTCGTTGACATCGCTGAACTGTTCAATTTTATCTTCCGAAAATCCCATGACGCGTGCGGCTTCAACCATTTCACGCGCGGCTCCTGTGCCTACAAAGGCAACAAGGTCTGGGTTCTTAGCGGCAATATAGGAGCCCACATAACCGTGGAGGCGCTTCTCCTCTGGTCCAAGCTCGCCAATCTCTCCGATAAGAGCAATGCGGCGGCCTTCCGCTGGCATCTGCATCAAAACGTCAAGGGCTGCAGCTGTTGAGTTAGGACTTGCGTTGTAAGAATCGTCAATAATCTTGGCACCACAGGTTGCGTCAAGTACCGAAAGACGCATACGAGTGGCAGGCATCTGCTCAATAGCCTCTGCAGCAGTGTCAAGGTCAAGACCAAGCGTCTCTATAGCCTCAAGTGCCAAAAGAAGGTCGTCGACAACAACGCGCCCAGGTACCTCGAGGGTTACCGTGCGTGACCAGCCGGATGCAGCAACAATAGTGGCAGTTGGAAGGCCCTTCTCGTCAAGAGTGACCTGCTGAGCGCTCATGGCGTCAGCCTCAGTTGCGCCCACTGTCTTGCAAACAACATGAGCAGGGCGAGCAAACTCATCTGCAATGAACTTGGTGTAGTCCCCTGCCGAAGCCTGAATAAGCGTAGGTTCAATTGAGTCAAATGCACGCATGCCCGAGACAATCTCAGCCTTGGCGCGCGCAATGTTTTCTCTGCTGCCGAGAAGACCAATGTGGCTGGTACCAACGTTGGTAATGACCGCCACCGTTGGACGGGCAACCGAGGTGAGTCTGGTAATCTCGCCGGCATGATTCATGCCCAGCTCAAGCACAAGTACCTCGGTATCCTCTGGAGTAGAAAGTACCGTAAGTGGCAGGCCAATGAGGTTATTGTGGTTGCCAGCAGTAGCATGCACACGGCGGGTAGCGCCAATGCCACGACGAAGCATTTCTTTGGTAGTAGTTTTACCAACCGATCCAGTTACGCCCACAACCAGCCAGTTTGGATGGGCTTCTCGCCAAGCAGCGGCAAGAGCCAGCAAAAACGCCTCACAGTCATCATCAGCGGCTTCAAGAACGCTGACTCCTGTGGTGGCCAGGTTGTCGAGCAGATCGTCTGCAACAGGCTCAGATGCCACTACAACAGCAGCGCCCGCCTGGACAGCAGATAAGAGATAGGAGTTTCCATTGACCTTCTCGCCAGCGAAGGCCACAAAGAGCGAGCCTTCCTGGACCTCACGAGAGTCGATGACGGCTGAGCCCGCAACCTCGCGGGTTCCGCGGTGGAGCAGTCGTGCATTTGTAGCTGCGACTATCTGTTCAACCGAAAGCTTAACCATGAGCTCTCCTAGTTATTGATTGGTTGAATATTAAGGCGTGTAGCTGCGTCTTTTGCAAATTGCGAGAAGACCACAGCGGCAGATTGCGATGCAAGCTGGTGGGTATCGTTAAGTCCAACGTAAACCATCAGATCAGATTCTGAAGGGTTCACGATACCGCAGAAGGAGTCAACAAAACCGGAATTCTCGCCGTACGAGCCGGTTTCTTCCACAACCTGCTGGCCGGTACCTGTTTTACCAGCAACGGTATAGCCATAGATACCTGCGCGAACACCGGTGCCTTCTTTGACAACAGTAGTCATCATGTCAAGCTCGGCTGATGCTGTGGAAGCAGAAATAACGTCTTTAGTAGGCCAGGTAACCTCTTGGCCGCCCTTTGAAACCATAAAGTGTGGAGTCACCATAGTTCCCTTATTGGCAACAGCGGTGTACGCGCGAATAACCTGGATAAATGGAATTGCAAGGCCCTGACCAAACGCCATGTTTCCGCCAGTTGGGCCTTCGTATTCGTCCAGAGAGCGAACAATTCCTGTAGCCTCACCTGGGAAGTCAATGCCTGTGGCGTGTCCAATGCCAAACTTGTCAATTCCTGCCGCAAAGCGCTCATCACCTATGAGCTGCGTCTCAAGGAAGGCCATACCAACGTTAGAGGAACGCCTAAGCATCTCTCTTACGCTCATGTCCATGGCGCTGGTACGCCAATCGTCGTCGGTAACCTTGTTATCGCCAACTTTGAGCTCGGTTGGGATATTGAAGGTTGAATTTGGACCAAAGAGGTTGTCATCTATACCAATTGAGGTAGTAATTACCTTAAATACGGAGCCTGGCTCATAGATACTTGAGACAAGCTTGAGGTTGAGAGATTCGTAGTCAACGCCGTTATCGCTCTTAAAATCTGGCAGAGGGTATGAAGCTGCGGCATAAATCTCTCCGGTACGAGGATTCATAGCCATGATTGAGCCACCCTGCTGGGCCTCAAAGTCTTTTACTGCAGCAGTCAGCTGCTCTTCTGCCTTCTTCTGCAGCTCAATATCAATGGAAAGAACAATATCCTGGCCGTTTTGTGCCTCAGTGATGTTTGAAGTACCGCCCGCAATTGGCGTACCACCAGCGCCGGTCTCTACAATCATGTGACCGTTAGTGCCCGCAAGGATATCGTTGTAGTAATACTCCAGGCCAGAAGCGCCCTCATTATCAGCGTTTACAAAGCCTAGAATCTGAACGCCAACGTTGCCATATGGATAGACACGCTTGGTGTTGTTAACAAAATAGACGCCCTTGAGGCTCTTCTCGTCAAGTGCTTTTTCAATCTTGGAAGCGGTATCCGTATCAACGCGGCGACGCACGTAAACAAAGGTGGTGTCTTGCTGCAGGTCTCCAAGGTAGTCTGAAGGGCTTCCGCCTAAGAGCGAGGCAAAAACCTGAGCTACGGAGTTTGCGTCTTTAATCTCTGAAGGATTGGCGTAAATGTCTTTGCAGTCAACGCTCATGGCTAAGACATTGCCGTTGCGGTCGTAAATGGTGCCGCGGCGAGCGTGCAAGACAATATCGTTTGTGCGGTTATTCTCGGCGCCCTTTGCAAGATCTGCTGCCGTAAAGATTTGCAGCCAAGCAAGCCTAAGAACAACAATTGCCACCATAATGGCCATAGCAGCTGCTACGCGACGGAGCCTGCCTTCAGGGCCAACACCGTCCGAGCCACCGCTGCTACCACGATGACCACGAAAATGCACACGAGAGGCCTCGTCGTACGAGGCCTCAGGAGTTTTTCTGCGCGATGCGCGAGTATGTCGATTCTGCGTACTCACAACGTATATTTTACGCCTAAGCGTTGTCGCTTACATCTACAACAGGACGATTTGTCTCAAGAGTCATGCCGTAATTCTGAGTAGCAATACGCTCAATACGTGTAGTACTTGCAAGCAGGGAGCGAGAAACGCGCAGGGAATCGTTAGTTGCGGTTGTTGCGCGCATTTCATTTCTGATGACGTTGTTGGCCTGAAGAGTTGAAACCGTAGCGGTAGAGATACCAATACGGACAACACCAAGCGTCAAGAAGAGTGCTGCAGCAACAGCAATAAGCTTGACACGCTGGATGAACTGGCTGCTTACGCCACGGCGAGCATCAGCATCAAGGCCGCCACCAGAGACAACCTCAAAAGATGAGCGAGTGCTCTGTTCAGGAGCGTACTCATGCTCAAACTGAGTTGTGCGTGCTACAGCTTCTGATCCGTAACGTGCCATTAAACTTCAATCCCTTCAAAAACTTCTTCACAACAAGCAACAAGTGCTATGGGGTACTTCATTTCTCTGGGTCGCGTTTAACCGCTACCCTCATCAGGGCACTTCTCGCCCTTGGGTTGCGCTCAATCTCTTCTGGAGTAGCCACAAGAGGTTTGCGCGTAATCACGTCAACTATCGGCACTTGACCGCACATACAAACCGGAAGGTCTGGCGGGCAGATACAACCTTGACTCAGCTCGGAGAACACGTGCTTGACAATGCGATCTTCAAGCGAGTGGTACGAGATAACGCAAATCCTGCCTCCTGGATTAGCCCAGGCAATTGCACAGCGTAGTCCGCGCTCCAAAACCTCAAGCTCGTGGTTTACTTCAATACGAAGTGCTTGGAACGTCTTTCTGGCGGGATGTCCACCGTGACGACGCGCTGCTGCGGGAATTGCCGCCTTGATTACCTCAACAAGCTCAAGCGTCGTTTGGATGGGACGCTTTTCTCGCGTTTGTACAATGCGTCGTGCAATGCGTGAGGCAAATTTCTCGTCTCCGTAAATTCGAAGGATTCGGGCGAGGTCGGCTTCGTTGTAGGTGTTGATGACCTCTTGTGCAGTTGGAGTTTGTTTGCCCGGGTCCATTCGCATATCCAACGGGGCATCTTCGTGGTACGAAAAGCCTCGCTCTGGGATATCAAGCTGAGGAGAAGAAACACCAATGTCAAAGAGGAAACAGTCAACTCCGGGGACTTCTGCAGATACGAGAAGTTCATCGAGGTCGCCAAAGTTTCCCTTAAGCGGTAAAAACTCCGCGTTTGGTACTTCTTGCTTCAGGCGAGCAGCTGCTGCTTGATGAGCCATTGCGTCCTGGTCAATTCCAATGGAAAGACCATCTGGAGCAATCAGCTTTGCCATCTCTACGGTGTGACCCGCTCCTCCCAAGGTGCAGTCGCAAACAACTTCACCTGGCTTGGGATCCAGCTCGCGCAGCACTTCTGCAAGCATTACTGGTTGGTGCCGATATTCGACTTTCAAGTTACCGTCTTCTACCTTCACGATCTTCT
Source organism: Lancefieldella sp. (assembly GCF_057237245.1). NCBI lineage: Bacteria > Bacillati > Actinomycetota > Coriobacteriia > Coriobacteriales > Atopobiaceae > Lancefieldella > Lancefieldella sp. Next base: position 52,429 of record NZ_DBHHJM010000008.1, on the reverse strand, counting down.
CGCCTCACTAGGCGCCAAAGATGAGGTCCTCGAGCGTTGCAACGCGGTCATCTGCCGAGAAGAGGCTGTTCCACTTGTTGGTGTTCCAAATCTCAAAGTGGTCGCCGTTACCGACAATAGTGACGTCGCGGTCAAGCTGGAGCTTCTCCCTAGCCTGTGGATCGGACTCGTCAATCTTTCCCAGAGCAACGCGGCCGGCCGAGTCAATGTCGACGGTTGTTGCTGCTGCGTTCAGCATGCGAAGTGCTGTGACGTCGTCGCGGTTCCTTGGGTTGAGGTTCAGACTTGCAATCCAAGCCTCATACGCCTCAGGTGAGTAGCCGTAAAGCGCGTCCTGTCGACGGAGCAAGATGACAACATCGCCAAGCTGCTTGCGCTGAGCTGCAGGAAGAGTCACGCGAATCTTGGAGTCCAGCGAGCGCTGATACTGACCAGTAAGCATGTCTCCCCCTTTCACGTTGGCGCCCCTTGCCGCGCGGGCTGTGTTTGTGTTGTGTGTGCGCGGCAATGCTTGGGCATAGTCCGTCGATTGAACGTGAAATAAATATAACTCATTCCGACACTTACACACACTAGAAAACACTTTCCAACACCAAGTATTTTTCTTATGGTCTAGCTGGGGTTTAACAAAGATGAGAATTGATAGAGCAAGACCACAATATGTAGTGTTTAAAAAAATCCGAACTACAAAAGAACGGATTTTCTTAGCCTTAAGCTCGATTTATTAAATTTTTTATGTCGTAATAATTTTTGAGGAAATTGTGGTGAACTCGTGGCGAAAATCACACGTTGCTCTGACAAAGCCTTTGCTCTGCTTTTACGCAGTCACCACTTTGCCCCACACCTATCCCACGCTTGCTCCGCGATTGCGTCAAGCGCAAGTCAAGCGCAATTGAAGCGCGGGTCAAACGCGAGCCAAGCTAGCATCAAGCTCGTCTATTTGTCCGTACGAGCATGAGCTCTTGGGTGAGCCTCAAGATATACATCTCTAATGTGAGACCTATCTACGTGCGTATAGAGCTGTGTAGTTGAAATATCAACATGTCCCAAAAGCTCCTGCACCGAGCGAAGATCAGCGCCGCCTTCTAGCAGATGCGTGGCAAAACTGTGGCGCAGTGTGTGAGGGTGCAATCCCTCAATTCCCACTACCCTGCCGTAATTTGCCACCAATTTATGTACCGACTGGCGAGAAATGCGTCCGCCCCGAGCATTTACAAACACCTCAGATACTTGGCCGTGCTTTAGCAAGAGTGGACGAGCTTCATAAAGGTATGTTTTAAGTGCACGATGCGCAGAGCCTAATACAGGAACTACGCGCTCTTTAGAGCCCTTACCAAACACACGCAAGAGTTCATCTTCTAGAAAAACTCCACGTACCTCAAGATCGCAGAGCTCAGATACACGAAGCCCGCAGCCATACAATAACTCAAGTATCGCTCTATCACGAATACCTAAAGGCGAATTAGGAAACGGCTGATCAAGAAGCTCTTCTGCCTTCTCTTGAGAGATAACTTCGGGAAGCCTTTGAATTCTTGCTGCAGTAGGTAAATCTTCAGCTGGCGATGACTCACAAATTTGCTCGACAGTCATAAACTTGTGGAAGTTTCTAATAGCCGCAGTATGGCGTTCAACCGAAGCTGGAGCCATACCTAAATCTCTGAGAGAACCAATGTATTCTTCCACATCAGAGCGGGTTACCTGGTTGGGCAAAGTAATCTTTTTGCCACTCAACCAGAGTAGATAACCCTCTAAATCTCTGGTATAGGCATCAAGCGTATTTACAGAAAGACCTCGCTCAACAGCAACGTACGCTAAAAATTCTGTACGCGCCTGAGCGAGGTCCATAAGTGTTCTTCCCTATTAAAAATTCTGCTTAGAGAGACTGGTTTACATCATGACGGTCAACACCCTCATGATGAGCAATTGCTGCACGTGCAAACTCACGGAACAAAGGTGCAGGATGAGTTGGACGGCTCTTGAACTCTGGATGTGCCTGGCTTGCAACAAACCATGGGTGAACAGACTCTGGAAGCTCAATCATCTCTACAAGGCGATCGTCTGGAGAAACACCAGAAACTACCAGACCAGCCTCAACAAGTTGATTACGGAATACGTTGCTTACCTCATAGCGGTGACGATGACGCTCGTAAACCAAGTTGTTGCCATATGCCTCGTGTGCAAGAGTTCCCTCAACAACCTTGCAAGGATAAGAACCAAGGCGCATGGTACCGCCCTTGTCAGTAATATCCTCCTGATCAGGCATAAGATCGATGACAGGGTATGGAGTATCTGGACCAAACTCTGCTGAATTTGCACCCTCCATACCGCAGACGTCACGAGCAAACTCAGTAACAGCCATCTGCATACCAAGGCAAACACCAAGGTAAGGAATCTTGAGCTCACGAGCGCGACGAATAGCAACCATCTTGCCCTCTACGCCGCGAAGACCAAAGCCGCCAGGAACCAAAATGCCGTCCGCACCAGCAAGCTCCTGCTCTACGTCTTCTTCTGTCAGCTCTTCACCATTTACCAGGCGGATATCAACGTGCCTGCCATAGAAAATACCAGAGTGGTGAAGTGCCTCAATAACAGAAAGGTAAGCATCAGGCAGCTGCGTATACTTGCCGACAACATAAATTCTTGTTGTGTCTTCAAGCGCATTTGCCTTATGCATAGCGGTAGTAAATGCTTCCCAGCCGCCAAGATCACTTGGACGGACTTCAAGACCAAGGCGCTCAAGTACCTTCTTGTCAAATCCCTGTGCTGCCAGATGTGCTGGAACATCGTAAATTGAAGGCAGATCATTGTTCTCAAAAACGCAATCTGCATCAACGTCGCAGAAATTAGCGATTTTCTCGCGAATAGATTCATCCACAGAATGGCTAGAACGGCACACGATAAAGTCTGGCTGAATACCAAGGGAACGAAGCTCTTTTACGGAGTGCTGCGTAGGCTTAGTCTTGACCTCATGAGCAGCAGCAATATAAGGAACAAGGCTCACGTGAATAATAGCAACGTTGCTTGCGCCACGCTCTTTTCTAAACTGGCGAATTGCCTCAACAAAAGGCTGAGACTCAATATCACCAATAGTGCCACCAAGCTCTGTGATGACTACATCAGCATTAGTAACCTCTTCAATGCGAGCAAAACGAGCCTTAATTGCATCGGTTACATGAGGAATTACCTGAACTGTACCGCCAAGGAAGTCTCCAGCGCGCTCACGCTGAATCAAAGACTGATAAATGAGGCCAGTGGTGAAGTTAGACTCCCTGGTAAGATTCTCGTCAATAAAGCGCTCATAATGACCAAGGTCAAGGTCAGTCTCTTTACCGTCCTCAGTGACAAAAACCTCACCATGCTGGAAAGGACTCATAGTGCCTGGGTCAACATTGAGATATGGGTCAGCTTTTTGCATCATGACCTTATAGCCACGAGCCTTAAGAAGTCGGCCGAGAGATGCAGCAGTGATTCCTTTTCCAAGAGAAGAAACAACGCCACCTGTTACAAATATGTGCTTGGTCATGGATTACTCCCGTAGGTAAGATTAGCCAATTACATTTCTACGGGTCTTTATATTATTCCGCTTTAAGGCCCATAGTGTCGAGAAATTTAATCTCCAAACAAATACATTGTTATGTCCATGTAGTTCTGAAAAATCTAGCGGACTTCTGACAGCAGCTCATGTGCGTGAGCCAAAGAAGCCTCAGTTATAGAGCCTGAAAGCATGCGTGCAATCTCTTCTTCTCTCTGAGTACCAGAAACCTCTGTAAGAGAAGTTATAGGGAGCGCGTTATGTTCTTCTGTCTTTGAGACTACATACTGTTTAGAGGCCATAACAGCAACCTGTGGCAAGTGAGTTACCACAATCACCTGATGTGTTTTAGCAAGCTGCGCTAAAACCTCTGCAAGAGCAACGGCAGTAGCTCCACCAACGCCAGCGTCAACCTCATCAAATACAAGCGTATCGCAGACGTCAGACTCTCCTAGAACCACTTTACATGCGAGCATGACGCGAGAAACCTCACCACCAGAGGCAATTTTTCTAAGCGGACGAGCAGTCATCTGAGCTGAAGGCTTGTACATAAGCTCAATCTTTGTAGAACCAACTTTATTCCACTGCTCAAAAGGAAGATCTTCAAAGTTCAATTCAATCTGAGCTGAACCCATCTGCAGATGACTCATTTGCTTAGTAACAGCATCACAAAGTTTTGGAGCTGCAGCAACACGAACCTTTTTAAGTGCCTGAGCCTTTACGGTAAGAGTTTCTTTTGCTTTATCTACTTCTGCCTGTGCCTCACGGACAAGCTTTTCTGTGTCTCTTGTAACCTCAAGAAGGTTTTGAGCTACCTGGTATTTCTTAAATACATCTTTCATACCAGGGCCATACGTTCTCATAAGACCCTGAAGACGAGCCATACGACTTTGCATCTCTTCAAGTGCTTCTTCATCAAAATCGAGAGATCCAACATAGCTTCTGAGCTCTGAAGAAACATCCTCAATCTCTATAAGTGCGCTTGAAAGAGACTCTGCATAATTACCTAGCGTAGCATCAAACGTTGCAGCACTTTGAAGCATCTGAACTGCATCAGAGAGAGAATCAATAACGCCCTCATCTCCTGAGAGCAACTCATGTGTTCCTCCTGCAGCTTGAAGGAGAGCCTCTGCGTGTTCAAACCGAGGAAGTTGCTCTTCTAGGTCTTCTAACTCCCCTTCTTTAGGAGAGACCTCATCAATTCTTTGAACAAGAAATGCCGCTTCATCAATCTTTGCATTGCTAGACTGGCTTACTTCAATAACTCGTTGAAGTTCAGCGACTGCAGCATGGTAAGCATGAAGAGCTTCTACATACTCTGTCTGACAAGATTGAATATCTGATCCAATCCATGCATCCAACATGCTGACATGATTTTTTACATCAAGTAGTCTTTGATGTTCATGTTGACCACACAGATCAATTGATGTTCCAATACCTCCGGCCAGTTCTTTAACTGATGCCATGTGGCCATCAATCTCTACCCTGCCTCTACCATCAGCAGAGACTTTTCTAGAGACAACAATGCCCTCTTGATCTTCTGGTGAGGTAAAAAAGCGTGCCTCAACCCTAAGGGCGTCTGTTCCTTCTCTTACTGCAGAAGCATCCGCACGCTCTCCTACTAAGAGCTTAATGGAAGATAAAAGAGCGGTTTTACCAGCACCTGTCTCTCCTGTTAAAACAGTTAAACCTGAGGCGGGTGCAAGAGAAGCGTCTTCAATAAGTGCAACATTTTGCACACGAAGTTCATCAAGCATATATGACCTGCTTACTGACCAGTTTTACCGTAAAATACACGAGAAACTGAACGATAGAAACTATCAGCGCTTCTATCAAGCAGAATGATATCTCCTGGTCCACGGCTAATACGAGCTTTTGTAGCTACACCCTCCTCTGGATGTTTAATGTTTTGCCCGTCAGAGAAGAAGTGACATGTTGCTGGTCTATCTTTTGACATGGTAATTTCAACCACGTCAGAAGGAGAAGTAAGGAATGCACGAGCCAAAATAGTATGTGGTGCAATTGGCACGCAAACCATTCCCGAGAACTCTGGGGTAACAATGGGACCACCAGCGGCTAGTGCGTAGCCGGTGGATCCAGTTGCCGTACTAACAACAAAACCATCACCGCGAAGCTTATCAATATGGTTGCCTGATACAGAAACTGTAAACTCAACCATATCACCTGCTCCACCTCTGGAAACTGCAAAATCATTGAGCGAGAAGGTCTTCTCGACGTAAGTTTCTCCAGATGGAAGCTCATATTCTGTTTCTATTGCAAGTGTTGCTCTTCTAGATACGTGGAGCTCTCCAGCAAGAGCATCAGCTACCATCTCAATCATTTGATGAGGAGTTGCACTAGTTAAAAAGCCAAGGTGACCATAAGAGATGCCCAAAATTGGAATTTCAGAATACTCAACAATTTTGGCGGCCCTCAGAAGCGTTCCATCTCCACCAAGAGAAATAACAAGCTGGCAATCAGAACAATCTACAACTTTATCCGGGAACAGCTTTTTATCGTGTGCCCATTGAACATCACAGCCCTGCTCAAAGAGCCATTCTTCAAGTTCACGTGCACCAGAAACAGCAACTTCTCTTGAATAATTTGGAACAAGAAGCACCTTCACGCAAACCACTCTCCCGATTTTGCTTGATTGCACAACTGAAACAGTTAAAGCGTCTGATTCGATGTACTTAGTATACCTAAAAAACTACAAACAATACTACAAAATAGAACATTAGTTCTATTTCACTATTTCTACAGAATGACTCGATACCACTGAAGCAAGATCCAAATCATGCGAACCTGCCTCAAGCTGTCCAAACAGTAAATATTCCACGTTGCCCTTAGCACCGTGAATAGGACTTTCACACGCGCCCAAAGGACCCATATGAGCTTCCTTAAACGCATCGGAAACCTTTTGCAGCGTTTGCAGACGCACGGAGGCATCAGTCACAATACCGCCCTCACCTACTTCTTCCCTCTTAGCTTCAAACTGCGGTTTGACCAGCGTAACAAAGGCTCCTTCAGGAGCTAGAACATCTAAAACAGAAGGAAGAATTGACAAGATTGACGTAAACGATACGTCACACACAGCAACATCAAAAACGTGCGAGTAGCCCATTTCTGGCAGGGACGTAATATTTGTACGTTCGAGCAGTTCAACCCTGCTGTCGTTTCTGAGCGACCAATCAAACTGCGCATAGCCAACATCAACCGAGGTAACCGAAGCAGCTCCATTTTGAAGCAGGCAATCGGTAAAACCACCAGTTGAACAGCCAATATCTAAACATTTTTTCTGTTGAACCGTAAAATCAAAAACTTCAAAGGCACGCTCGAGCTTAAGTCCGCCTCGGCTCACATATGGAATAGCACCTTTTACGTGCAGAAACAATCCCTCAGGAACAAGCTCTCCTGCTGAAGTTAATCTTCTGTCGCTCGTAGAAACATCACCTGCAAGAATTGCGCGTAATGCAGCTTGAGTGTCCTTGAAAAATCCTTGCCTAACCAGCTCTTTATCGAGCCTTTGGCGAGAAATGCGTTGAGCCACTAGTGCTCATCGCTTTCTGAAACCGCGTCATCAGACGACGTTTCATCTGCAGCTGAAGCCTCAACCTGCTCAGAAGAAGCCTGCTCACCAGTGGTAGCTGCTGCGCCAGTTGCGTCAGCTGCATCCCCTGCTGCCTGAGCCTGAACCAGACGCTCTTCCTCTTCTGGCGTAAACTCTGAGGTGTCAACCATGTTGACAGCCTTGGAACCTAGAGCAATTGCCTCATCAAAGAGGTCAAGAGAATGCTCCAGTGAGACGTTCTTATCGCGAACTTGATCAACAATCGAGTCAAGCCTTGCGGTTATCTGGTCAAAGCTTTGATATTCAGACGTATCGATTTTTGCCATGGCTACTCTGCATCTTCCACAGAGCTTACTGGCTCTTCTTCAGAATTGTCCTGTTCAGCAGACTGCTTATGACACAGAGAATAAATGTCTTCTCCAGCCTCAATATCGTCAACAATACGGCCGAGAACACCGTTAATAAAACGAGGAGAATCGTCACCACAATAGGCGCGAGCAAGGTCAACTACCTCGTTAATAGCAACAGCAACGTCAACCTCTGGAACCTCCAGAATCTCGTAGAGAGAAATTCTTAGAAGATTGCGGTCAACAGAAGGCATGCGATCAATTGCCCAGTCTTTTGAGTAAGCAGCAATGATGTCATCAAGATCATCTCTGATGCCGTCTGCTCCAACTGCCAGTGACTGCGCATACTCGTCAAGAGGTCCCTCGGAGAGTGTATAGTCTCCGTCGAGGACCTCAAGAACGCTGCGATTAGTGGCTTCAGCCTGGAACAAAAGCTGTAGTGCTTGGCTACGGGCGCGGGTACGTCCAAAAAACTTAACGCTCAAGCCTACTCCTTAGGAAAAACAAGGCTGTCAATGTAAACATCAACGGAAGCAATACTGACGCCAATCTGCTCATTTACGGCAGTTGCAACAGCAAGTCTTACCTCAGAAGCAAGCTTTGTGAAAGGATAGCCGTAGAAAACGGTAAGGTGAACTCCAAGATGAAGCTGACCGTTCTCTACGCCTGCCTCTACAGCTTTCTCTGGTGCAAGACTTCTGCTGGTAAAGACATTAATAAGGTTGGATGCCAGGGTATCGTTTCCGCCAACGGAGGCAACACCTTCAACACTTCCAGCTGCGCCGGAGACAACCGTTGAAATTACATCTTTTGAGATGCCGATGCCTGCTATACGAAGCTCTGTTTCAGCCATGTCTACCCCCTAAAAAAGACAAACTGTCTTTGAAATAATTACTCAATACCTGTTGGGCGCTTATACACCCAAAGCATATGCATTAAACGCGAGAAACAAACTTGCCGTCGCGGGTGTCAACCTTAATGCGCTCACCCTGGTTCAGATACATTGGAACCTGAAGCGTTGCACCAGTCTCAATAGTTGCTGGCTTGGTGCCGCCCTGAACGGTGTCACCCTTGAAGCCTGGATCAGTCTCAGTGATCTCTGCCTCAATGAACATTGGAGGCTCAACACCAAGAAGCTCAGTGTCTGCATAGAGAAGCTGTGCGTTATCGTTCTCCTTGAACCAGACGCTCTTCTCGCCAATGAAATCAGCAGGAACAGCTACCTGATCGTAAGTCTCATTGTCCATGAAGTAGAAGGACTCACCGTCGTTGTAGAGATACTGCATCTCTTTGGTGAGCAGAAGAACGTTCTCAAACTTGGTGCCAGCGTTGCAGGTCTGATCAATAACGCGGCCAGAACGAAGGTCACGAATCTTATAGCGGACAAAAGCGCCGCCCTTACCTGGCTTTACGTGCTGGAACTCAACGATGGTGTAGTACTTATCGTTAATCTTAAGGCCAAGGCCGTTCTTAAAATCTGCGGTGCTGATAGTTGCCACGTCTAACTCTTTTCACTCGATAAAGTCGCGAGAAGAACGTGAATTTTCAAACTACCCGCGACACGTATATGCATGTTGGATTTTATCAGTTTCACGCCTTCCGTGCTGGCGGCTCTTGTGAAAATGCAAAATTTGCTTACTTCTTTTTAATAAAACTCTCTTTAATAAGGCGAGGAAGCTGTGGAATTGCCATAAGTCCGTGCTTAAAGACAAACCAGAAGTTTGGAGAACGCACGAGCTTCTCCTCCCCTATGTAGGTGCGAATTGCCCTTAGTGTTGCCTTGTTGTCCCGCGTAGAAAACGAGTAGTAACCATTGCTTTTAGTAAAGATAGCAAAGCGAGAAATGCTTTTGGTGCGTCCCATGACGGAAGCAGCCACATGATCAATCTGATCCCAAGGAATTTGAATGTAATCTTCGGGATTTTTCTGGTTGTAGAACTCAAAGGCCTTATTGCCAATAAGGATATCGCCATACGTAGCAAGCCCATGGAATGACGTTGCCTTTGCGGTGAAATCGACCGTACTGTTTTGAGACTGAGCCATACAATCCTTTCAAAAATGGGTCGCACCCATTATAGAGCGCGACCCATATTAGTGCGACTTTAAGTACTAGAACGTACTCTTACTCATTACATAAAGCCAAGGAGTCGACCAATAATACCAACGGCAAAGAGAGCCAGGATGATGGCAATTGGAGAAACCTTCTTCTTAAGCAGTGAGCAGCAAAGCAGTGTCAGACCAACAGCGGCAAGTCCAGGAATGAGCGAATCAAGGTTGGACTGAAGTGTAGTTACCTTGACTGGGTCAAGACCGTTTGGTCCAAGAGCAGCATAAAGCTTCAATGCTTGATAGATTCCATCTACTCCTGAAGGAAGAGTTGTCCAATCAATGTAGGCGCCTGCCTGCTGAGGAATAGTAGAGACAACTGGGGTAAATGAAATAGAAACCCAACGCTGTACCAGGGCACCAATGATAAACATACCAAGAATAGAAGCACCCTCAGTAATCTTGCCCAACATACCGCCAGAAAGATCGGAAGAAATTGAAGCGCCTGCCTTGTAGCCAAACTCCTGGGTGTACCACAGGAAGATAAGACGGATGACGTTCCACAGAACAAAGAAGAGAATGGGGCCAAGTGCAGAGCCACCAAGAGCAATAGATGCACCAAGTGCTCCAAGGATTGGTCGAACAGTAAACCAGAAGACTGGGTCACCAACACCGGCCAGAGGGCCCATCATACCAACCTTAACGCCCTGAATTGCAACGTCATCAATAGGCTCACCGTTAGCGCGGCCCTCCTCCAGTGCAAGGGTTACGCCCATGACTGGTGCAGAAACGTAAGGGTGAGTATTGTAGAACTCAAGGTGACGCTTAAGAGCGGCTACCTGATCTTCTTTGTTTGGATAAAGCTTCTTGATGGCTGGAATCATTGAGAACGCCCAACCACCGTTCTGCATACGCTCGTAGTTCCAAGAACCCTGAAGGAACTGGTGACGAAGAGCAACAGACATACGGTCTTTCTTAGAAAGCTGAATCTTATTCTCCATTGTTATCACACTCCTTCAGAATTAGTAGTTATCAATGATGTCGCCGAGTGGATCGCCCGATCCACCGCCTGAGCCGCCGCCCTGCTTAGCAAGGTCTTTAAGACCAATGTAGAGAATAGCAAGGCAAACGCCAATAACACCAAGAGCAATAAGGGTGAGCTGGTTAATAGCAGCAAAGACAAAGCCAAGTGCAAAGAATGGCCAAACCTCACGAGTAGCCATCATGTTGATAACCATTGCATAACCAACAGCAGCAACCATGCCGCCGCCAACCGCCATACCGCCAGTGAGCCACTTAGGCATTGCGTTCAGAGCGTCAGTAACAATAGCTGGGTCAATGAAGCAAAGAGCAGCTGCAGGAACAGCAATACGAGCACCCTGCATGAAGATAGCTACAATGTGCCAACGCTCGATTGCAGCAAAATCGCCCTTCTCGGCAGCTGCGTCCATAGCATGGACAATACCAGTTGCAATGGTACGAGCAATCATGGTGAGGAACAGACCTGCTACGGACAAAGGAATTGCAAGTGCAATAGAGGTGTTAATAGCAGCGGTGGTGTCAGTGTCTCCGCCGTTAAGTGCCAAAACCATAATGATTGCAGATGCGACAGATGCCAAAGCTGCATCTGGAGCAACTGCAGCTCCGATGTTTGCCCAACCAAGAGCAATCATCTGAAGAGAACCGCCGAGGATAATTCCCTCAGCAGGGTGACCAGTCACAAGGCCAATCAGTGAGCAAGCAACCAGGGGCTGGTGGAACTCCCACTGGTCAAGAATACCTTCCATGCCAGCGAGAAGAGCAACAATTACGACAAGCAGTATTGTGATAGGTGTCATTTCTACCTCCTTCTAGTTACTTACGGGCGCCAAGCTCGGACTTAGCTTTTTTAAGCATTGCCTCAAAGTTCTCTGCGCTGTCTGCAGGAACCTTACGAACATCAAACGTTGTACCGCACTCGCGGATGGCCTCAAGGGTCTTTACGTCGTCCTCATCCATAGCAACTGCGTTGGTAACAACAACTTTGCCAACAGAGTGAGCCATAGAACCAAGGTTTGCTTCCTTGATTTCTACGCCACCCTCAATTGCGCGAAGCATATCTTGAGGAGTCTCAAACAGAAGCATTGCCTTGGTATTGCCAAAACGAGTGTCGTGAGCAATCTCAATAATCTTCTTAATAGGAACAACGTGGACATGTACTCCTGGAGGAGCTGCCTGAACAATCATGGTCTTGCGGAGCTCATCTTGAGCAACACCATCAGAGCAGACAATAATGCGATCTGGCTTGGTCATCTTTGTCCACGTAGTTGCAACCTGACCATGCAGAAGACGGGTATCAATACGAGCAAGAACAATCTTAAGCTTGCCATCACCAATAACAGTACCCGCAGGAATTGCACCCTGAGGTGCTGCTGGAGCAGCAGGAACATCAGTAGGTGTTGCCTCTTGTGGCTCAAGCTCTTCTGGCTTAATCTTTACGCCCATACGAGCTTCAGAGTAAATCTCTTTTGCTACCTCAGCTGCGGTATCTACACCAAGACGAGAGCCATAAGCTGCAATAAGCATTGGGAGGTTAAGGCCAGTAACAGCAACCCAATCCTCTTTACCCTCTTCCTCAAGAACGCGAGAAATCTGGTTAAAGGGGGTGCCACCCCATAGGTCAACCAAGAACAAGACATGCTCTTGATCTTCAAGCGTGGCAATTGCGTCGAGAATCTTCTGATGCAGGTCATCTGGGCCCATATCAGGAGTAAGCGTTACAGCTACAACGCCTTCCTGTGGTCCAAAAATCATGCCGCCAGAATCTTTGATGCCCTCGGCAAATTTGCCATGGCTGGCTAGAACGATACTAACCACTTCTACCTCCTTCTTTTCTACCTAATAAAACAAATGAAACTGTAAACATAACAATGAAAATAACATTTACTTTTCTGATTTTATTACATATATCTGAAGCGTGTCTTCACTAACCTAACTCTTTTTAGATTTTTTAGGTTGTATAAGCCAATTTTAGGACGAGAAGATCTTCTCGCCCTAAAGGTAAACAAAAAAATGCGGCCAGAAACATAAAGCTTCTGACCGCAAAAATTCTGTATATCGCGTCTAGTTAGCAGCCAACAGACACAAGATCGTGTGTGGACTGAGTAAAGACGTCATAGCCGTCCTCGGTAACAACACCAAAGTCCTCAAGGCGGATACCAAACTTACCAGGCAGGTAAATGCCAGGCTCATCGGTAACAACAGAACCTGCTGCAATTACCTTGTTCCAACGAGGATTGAAGAATGGACGCTCGTGAATCTCAACACCAACGCCATGGCCAAGGCCGTGACCAAAGTACTCACCGTAGCCAGCCTCAGAGATAACCTTAACTGCAAGGTTATGAATATCAGAACCAGTTACACCTGCATGAATAGCTGCTGCGCAAGTTTCGTTTGCCTTGCGGACAACGTCAAAGACATGCTGCTGCTCCTCAGAAGGTGCGCCAACAACAACAGTACGGGTCATATCTGAGTGGTAATCCAGGTAACCTGCGCCATAGTCCATAACAATCATGTCACCTGTCTGAACTACGCGCTCACCTGGCTGTGCGTGAGGATTAGCACCATTAGGACCAGAAGCAATGATGGAATCAAAGGACAGGGCATCTGCGCCGTTGGAGAGCATGTAGTTCTCAAGCTCTGCGCGGATCTGCTGCTCAGTGAGGCCTGGCTTAATGTACTCGCAGATGTGGAGGAACGCCTTGTCAGTAATTGACTGAGCATGCTTCATAAGCTCAATCTCTGCTGGGTCTTTAACAATACGCAGCTCAGCAATATCACCATGCATGCGTGGAAGCAAAGCAGCAACAGAACGATCACGCAATGCCTGCTCAAGGCCATCAAAGAACGCAAGATCAACGGTGTCCTCAATAGCAACTACGCGAGCACGAGCGTCAGCAATATGTGCAGCAACCCACTCGGTAGGAGTAGTGACTTCCTGGTCAAACTTCCATGGAGAATCAGCACCAAGGCGCTCCAGGAATGTGTTGTAGTAACGAGAGTCAGTGTGCATGAAGAGCTCATCCTGCGTAATAAATGCAGTATGTGCCTGCTCAAAGTCAAAGACACGCTCAGCGTCAGTCAACCAACGAAGATCTGGGTTGTGACGTAGAACAACAGCGTCATAACCCCTCTGAGCCATTACCTCGCGAAAGCGCACAACGCGCTTTGCTGCTGCCTGTAAATCTGCCATTTCAAATCCCTTCTCGAGATGTTTACAACAAAGAGTTGCACCTTGTGGAGTCGCTTCAGCAAACAGGCTCCTTACTGCAAGATGCAGCGCTTTAATGCGAAGCGTGAGCCTCACACCAAGCGCGAGCATGTTCGGCGAGAAGTTCCTCGTCGACCGATGCTAATCTTACCCTTCCAATAGACATTGGAATCGGCAACATAAAACGATTAGTAGAACGGAAACATTCCTGTTTGAGAGCTTCGATAAGCTGCTCAGAAGTGATGTCACAGGTGACAAAGCCAATATTCAAGCGCTCAAGAATCTCGTCTTGGGCAAGCATATCGTCAAAAGAAAGCGCCTCTTTAGCCACCGCAATTCTTGCCGAAAAACGCAGTGCGTCTGCATAAAGTGCAGAAAGAGGCTGATCAGCTGGGATGAGCGGGCGAAGTGCCTCCACAAAAACCCAACCGTAAGGAACAGACTGCTGAATAGCAATAGCGGAAGAATCAGAGAGGCGGCCACGGGTCTTAGTAGACTCTGCCAGCTGTTCTGCAACTATATCGGCAACTCCAGAGGAGAGGTTATCTGCTCTATCCCAAATGCGGCCAAACTCCGCCTCGTTATCAGACATAGCCGTTGCAACCATACATACCTGGGCAACCTTAGCGTTGTCATCGCAAAGGTCCATAACCTCAAGATCTGCAAAGCAGAAACGAGCGCAAGGCTTTGTAGTAACAAGGCGCTGATACTCAGCATCTGTATCAAGTGCACGAGGAGTAATAGACGAGACAATAACTGCTGCTAAATCAAGTGGAACAGTAGCAAGGGAAACTCCCCCACACCACTTGTTTGCCACGTGGTTAGCAAGAGAAATGACGCCCTCGTGGCCCACGGCAACTACTAAATCATCAGCTGTCAGGTGCATTTCTGCCAGAGCAGACAATACCTGTGCCTCAGTTGCCACGGTAGTTGCTGCCTTGCCATCTTCTACATCTACACGTGTGACGAGAAAACCAATGGTAGTGAGGTCTCTACGCAGAAGCTCAGCAAGGTCTTCATCTGCCTGATTGCTGACAAGAAAAGCACAGCGATGAGGTCTTCCCACTGCGGTTCTGAGCTCAGTACCAAAGTTTGAAAGAACGCCTGCACCAGAACGAAGTGCAATAGAGCCACCAGGAATAGAAACCCACTGTTTAATCTGAACAGGTGGCAATTCCTCTTCAAGCTCAGCCTGGACATTGTCACTCATAGAAGACCTCTTTCCCAAAGCAGCTTGCCAGAATCAATGGCTACCTGCTCAAACGTTTTCTCACGAATATCAATAGTAATATCAGCAGCGGCCTCATAACGTGGACGCAGACGTCTATAGAGCTGAGTAGCGTTTTCAAAGCTTCCCAAATCAGGACGCCTATCCGTGCGCTGAATTTGACGAAGCGAGTCAGAAAGATCGCCGTCGAGAAACACAATGACTCCCATCTCACGCATAAGCGCAAGATTGACGTCCTTCTCGACAATTCCACCGCCACAGCTTACGAGCAGTGACTTCTTAGACTTAAGCGTGTGCAAAACCTCAGTTTCTGCCTGCCTAAAAAGCTCTTCACCGTCATCTTCGTAGATTTCTGCCAGTGATTTACCTGCTATACGCTCTGCTAGGCGATCGGTGTCAACATAACGGCGGTGAAACAGCTCGCCCAAATTACGCGCGAGTGTAGACTTTCCGGCACCCAGAAAGCCTACAAAAAAGATATGATCACAGCCCTCATGTACAACGTATCTTGAATCGCGAAGCTCCATACTCCTCCAGCCTTTCAAGATGATTCTATCATCGAGTTGGAGCAAGTAAACTAAAGCCGTCTTGTTATGACGTAAAAGTTACATTTTTTAAAATGCGGCGCTCGACGTGACGAATGATATTGGTGTACCAAAGATCCTCATTGGACTGCGGCTTTACCAAAATAGTTGAAACACCAGCCAAATTACCTGCAATAACATCAGTAAAAATCTGGTCTCCCACCATCACGGTTTGCTCTTTAGTTGCCGAGAAACGCTTCATAGCAGCAGTTAGCGCGCGAGGAAGCGGCTTGCATGCAAAGCCCTCTCCTTCAATTCCCAGCTCGTGAGCGCTACGCTGGACCTCATTGAGGTGAATGTTATTTGAGATGAGGCAGAGCGTTAATCCAGCCGCATGAGCCTTCTCAAACCAGGCAGAAACCTCTGGCGGCACCATCTTGGTGTCTCGGGGCACACAGGTATTATCGCGATCTAGGAGCACAAGTTTAATCCCCTGCTGAACCAAATCCTCTATTGAGATGTATTCAACAGCAGAAACGTATTGTGTTGCTTTGGTCAAACTCATGCCACACCAACTATTGCTTGCTTGCGGCTTCACGCTCGCGTGCATTTTCAATAGCCTGCTGATGCTGCTCATACGTCTCTGAGAAGACGTGCTCATCCGATGTAATCCAGAAGTAGTAATAATTGGTTGCTGCTGGATCCATAGCCGCCTTAATAGAGGCATAACCTGGGGAGCAAATAGGTGTAGGAGTCAAACCCTTAAACGCATAGGTGTTATATGGGTCGCTTGTCATCGAGCTGAGGTCTTCTGCAGTAGCTTCCCTACCCAGGGAATAAGCAAGGGTAGCGTCACTTTGCAGATACATATCATCGTACAGACGGTTGTAGAAGACAGATGCAACCTTAGGACGGTCATCATCAGTCAGGGCTTCTCGCTCAATAATCGATGCCATGATAATGATTTGCTCGTTAGTAAGATTCAAGTTGTAACGCTTATTAAGCGTAATGCGAGCAGCGTCCAGGTTAAGATCAGCTGTCTCTGTCTTAAACTGATCAAGCATGGCACGGATGACCGTATCGGCAGTTACATTGCTTTCTGTAAAGGTATAGGTCTTGGGGAACAAGTAGCCCTCAAGAGAATCATTAGCATCTACCGCACCTGCAAGGAACGGATAGTCAGCAACATAATTGGATGCTTTTGCCTGATTCAAGAAATCATCGCGAGAAATACCAAAGTAGTCCTGAACCAAATCCGCAACCTGAGAAACGGTATAACCTTCTGGTACGACAAAGCCACTGCCAGGAGCATTAGGGCCAGAAATAAGCAGATGAACGATGTCTGCTGGCTTGGTACCAGTGGTAATAACATAAATACCACTCTTGATTTTCTGCTCAGCATCCTGACGCTTTACCTGGTTTAAGAACTCGCTCTTAGTAGCAATAATTTTGTTCTCAAAAAGAATCTTTGCCACTTCCTGCGCACCAGCACCATCTGGAATAGTAATGGTAACTTGCTGACCTGCGGTAATTTCTTGCGTATCGGAATTAGCACGAGAAAGCTCTGGAAGCGCTACTTTCCATACAAAGATACCAAGGGCCGCAACCATGATAAAAGCGATAAGTGCCGCAAAAATGCGAGAGCGCTTTGAAGCCTTCTTATCTCTATGCTTTACCTGCTTGTTCTTTGCCATATGAGTGACTTGAGCGCTTCTTGAAGAAAGCTTGCCACCGGAAAGTGCAGGCAGCGATCCTGTAGCCTCAACAGATGCCTGCGTGATCTGTTCCTGCTGAGCCTGCTCTTCCTGAGCCTGTCCTTCTGGTACAGGAGAAGAAAAATGTGCGCCTTGACGACGCGGAGAAGAACCATTGGATAGGGTGGGCATTTAGTCTCCCTTATTCATCTGTGCATCAAGCCATGATTGCAAAAAGAGCGAAGCTGCAACCATGTCAACTTTTCCACGCATGGCTTTTTCAGATAAACCTTGCGCTCGAAGAATCTTCTTTGCTTCCGCAGAAGAAAGTCTTTCGTCAGTAAATTCTAATGGAAGTTGGCAGTTCTTCGCAATTTGCTCAGCTTGAGCGGTAATTTTTTGGGCCTGTGGTCCATCTTCGCCGGCGAGCGTCTTAGGACGACCGCATAAAAGCAGCTCCGGCTCCCAATCTTCAAGCACAGCTTTAAACGTACGTGCATGTGAGAGCACCTCTTGCGCAGGTAGCACGCAAACAGGTGACGCAATAGCACCATCGGGGTCACTTACAGCAACCCCGATGCGAACTTCACCAATATCTAAGGCTAAAACGCGCAAACGTTACGCACCAAGCTTTGTTTTTGCAGCCTCAAGCGCAGCGTCAATTCCTGCAGCATTTGAGCCACCTGCCTGCGCCATTGCTGGCTTTCCGCCACCACGGCCACCAACAAGCTCTGCAATCTCTTTGACAATGTCTCCTGCCGAGAAGCCCGCTGCAACTGCAGAATCAGTGGCACCTGCAAGCAGGGAAACCTTTCCGTCAGCGGTTGCGGATGCGATGACGCAAGCAACAGGCTGGCCGTCAGATGCATCGCGGATGCCATCCCATGCGGAACGGAGCTCTTTACCAGAAAGGCCCTCGAGCTTAGCAATTACGCAGCTATAGCCATTAAGCTGGACAGCAGACTTAAGTGCTTCTGCTACCTGGTTGCTGCCTGCTCCCGTAAGAGCAGCCTCAAGCTTATGGTTTGCAGTGCGAAGGTCCTGCTGCAGCTGCTCAACACGGTCTGCAACAGCGGAAGGACGGACCTTCAGAGCTGCAGCAACCTCATCAAGCTGAGCCAGGCGCTCATCAACGTACTCAATAGCGCCCATAGAGGTTACAGCCTCAATACGCCTTGAGTTAGAACCAACGGAGCTCTCAGAGATAATCTTGAAGAGGCCAAGATCTGCTGTGTTGCGTGCGTGAGTACCACCGCAGAGCTCACGAGAGAATGGAGTGTCTTCTGCACCAGCAGAGATAACGCGTACGACATCACCGTACTTCTCGCCAAAGAGTGCAACAGCACCAGCGGCCTTTGCATCCTCAATGCTCATAATCTGGGTAACAACAGGCTTAGCGGCAAAAATCTCTGCGTTTACCATGCCCTCAATGCGATCAAGCTCATCTTTGGTAAGAGCCTCAAAGTGTGTAAAGTCAAAGCGCATACGATCTGGAGCAACAAGAGAACCAGCCTGGTTCACGTGGTCGCCCAGAACCTTCTTGAGCGCTGCATCAAGCAGGTGAGTTGCGGTGTGGTTGCGACGAATGAGCTCACGACGACCAGCGTCAATGGTTGCGGTGACAGAGTCACCAACAGAGACGGTGCCCTCCTCTACCACGCCAACGTGGGACTCAAGTCCGCCGTCGCGGTGCTTGGTATCAGTGACGTGAACGTAGAGACCAGGAGCTGTCAGCTTGCCAGTGTCCCCTACCTGGCCGCCCATCTCTGCATAGAAAGGCGTACGGTCAAGTACAACCTCAACCTCAGAGCCAGCAGAAGCGGACTCAACCTCCTGTCCGTCCTGAACAAGAGCAACAACACGAACGCCGGAGAGCTCATTGTTGTCGTAGCCGTCAAAGACGGTCTCATCAAGGCGGTCAGAGAGTGCAACCCAAATGCTCTGAGCATTACCCCAGGCATCACGGTTGGCAGACTTACGAGCACGCTCACGCTGCTCAGTCATTGCAGCATCAAAGGCGTCCATGTCAACAACGTGACCTGCATTTGCAGCAATCTCACGAGTAAGATCAATAGGGAATCCGTAGGTATCGTGCAGAAGGAATGCAACCTCACCAGAAAGCTGTGCGCCATCCTCTAGCTGCTCAAGCTCTGCAGTGAGCTTGGACTCACCTGCGTCGAGTGTAGCGCCAAAGCGCTCCTCTTCTGCGGTCAGAATGCCGTCGATAAGAGCGCTCTTCTCGACAAGCTCTGGATATTCTGCGCCAAGCAGAACAGCAACCTCATGTGCGTACTCTGCCATGAAGGTGCCCTGGATGCCCAGTAAGCGGCCGTGGTAGACAGCGCGACGGAGCAGGCGGCGAAGAATGTAGCTTCTACCCTCGTTACCAGGGAGAATGCCGTCACCAATCATAAAGGTAACTGCACGAGAGTGGTCTGCAAGGATACGCAGGCTGCGGTCAATCTCATCAGTTGAGTGATACTTCTTACCAGAGAGTTTCTCGCCCAAAGAGATGAGGGTACGCATGATGTCACCCTCGTAATTGGTGCCCTCATGCTGCATGATAGCTGCGATACGCTCAAGGCCCATGCCGGTATCGATGTTGCGGTGAGGAAGCTCAGGTAGAGAACCATCTTCCTGGCGATCAAATTGAGTAAAGACGAGGTTCCAGAACTCAAGGTAACGGTCACCGTCGTCTCCAGGAGCCTCTCCCTCAAACTCAGGACCCTGGTCAAAGTAAATCTCAGAGCAAGGACCACAAGGACCAGTTGGACCAGCTGCCCAGAAGTTGTCTTCCTCGCCCAGACGGGTGATGTGATCTTCTGCTACACCAAGAGACTTCCAGATCTCAATTGCCTCATCGTCGTCAGTAAAAACAGTAAAGTACAGGCGATCAAGAGGCAGGCCAAGGTGCTCTGGAGAAGAAATAAACTCCATTGCCCAGGTGCATGCATCGCGCTTGGTGTAACCACCAAAGGAGAAGTTACCCAGCATCTCAAAGAATGAGAGATGGCGAGAGTCGCCAATGTTGTCAATATCGTTAGTGCGAAGGCACTTCTGGCAGGAAGTTGCGCCAATCTCCTTCATAGTCTTGATGCCCTGGTAATACTCCTTGAACTGGTTCATGCCAGCATTAGCAAGAAGCAGCGAAGGATCAGAAGGCACCAGAGATGAAGAAGGATAGCGCTTGCAACCCTTGCTCTCAAAGAAGCTTAGGAAGTCATCACGAATCTCTGCTGTTGTCATTGTTTTATAGTCAGCCATAAAGTACTTCTCCGTATTCAAATAACTACTCTTTTGTACTGTCTGAGTCTACCGCATCTGACGATGGTTTATCTGGTTCCTTAGTAACTTCTTGAGTATTCCTAAAAAGTAACTGAGAAAAATCATGTCCAAGAATCTTGGGCGCGGGAGCTGAAGACTTGCTGCGCACATGAGCTGTAGTGTCTTGATCAACAAGACGCGACTCCTCAAAGAACTTCGGATCGTCCAGAGCGTCATATTCTGGAAGGATGGCGCCTGTCTCATCCACATACTGGGTAGAGTTAAAAAGCGCGCCATTTGGCGAGACGATCTGTCTGCCCGAATACTTCTCAAAGAAGTACACAAAGATGCCCCTCAGTGCTGCTGTCAAAGGTATGGCAAGAATAGTTCCAACTACTCCGCCAAGAGCGCTGCCAATGACAATACCAACGAGCGAAAGACCCGGGTGAACTTTAACGCTCGTTGCCATAACCAAAGGTGAAAGCACGTTATCAACAACGTTTTGTGCAACCATCAAGATAACGATAGTCCATACGGTCATGACAGGGTCTACCAAGATGCTCAAAATAAGAGCAATACCTGCCGAGAAAACCGGTCCAACTACAGGAATAATATGGAAGATTCCTGTAACCATGCCAATAAGAGCGGCATAAGGGTTGCCTAAAATCAGACACCCAAAGTACACAAGAATGCCATTAATCGCAGAGGTAATGATAGTGCCTCGCATATATCCACTGGTAGATCTACTTAAGATTGCAAGAATAAGTCTGAACTCATTCTCTTTTTGAGGACCAGCAATAATAGCCAACTCACGGACAATAACTGGATAATCTTTAGCCAACCAATAGGCAAGCACTAGGCCTAAGAAGAAGACCATGAGTTGGTTTGCCATAGAAGAGATGTTGCCTAAAGCAGATGTGGAAAGCCAACTCAAAATACCAGAAGCAACTGATATTCCAATACTTGATGCCTGTTCAATTGCAAGTTCTACGGTCTGTCTAACAGCAGGGTTACTTTGAGTGTCAAAGTTCTGCCAAAACTCCCTTGCCATTGCTCCTATCTGACTTGCATACGAAGGAGCGTTTCTGAGTAGCGTAGTAAGCTCAAATACCAATGGCTGCGCAATCAAAATCAAAAATCCTACCAGCACAATGAGCGTAAGAACAAGCGCGATAAGAGCGGAAATGCCACGAGGCACTCCCCTGTCTTCAAGCCAATTGGTAACAGGGCTACAGACAAACGCAACAATTGCGCCAATGGCGAGCAGCTCAACAGCCTGTCCCAGGATGCCAAGAACATACAGTGCAAGTGCAAACAATGCAGCCAGACCAATAACTGTCCACACCATTAAGCCACGTTGTTTCCATTTTTGAGCTGAATCAAAGAAGTTTTGATGCTTTTGATCCATTAACGGTTCACGCTTTCTGGGTCAATCTTTTCTTGGATACGCTTTAAGGTGCGACGAAGCAGCCTTGAAACCTGTACCTGAGAGATATTAAGTTTCTCCGCAATCTCTACCTGAGTAAGACCTTCAACAAAACGCATACGAATAATCTCTTGCTCTCGTGGCGAGAAGTCTCTAATGGCCTCTTCAAGAACAATGCGGTCATCAGAACCAGCAAGATCCTCATCTTCGGTCACATACTGATCAATGATTGAAGGAGTCTCGTCGCCATCAGCGCCAGAGCCGCCTCCCTCAAGAGGAACAGAGCTATAAGCGCTAGAAGACTCCATAGCCTCAAGAACCTCTTCAACGTTAGTATCAAGACGCTGGGCGATCTCTTCAATTGAAGGGCTTCTTTGCAGCTCTTTAGTCAAATCATCAGTGACCTGATTAATCTTGGAAGAAAGCTCCTGCAAACGACGAGGAACACGTACTGACCAGCCTTTATCGCGGAAGTGACGCTTGATTTCTCCCATGATGGTTGGCGTTGCATATGTTGTAAATTCAAGACCACGATCAGGCTCAAACCTATCAATTGCCTTGATAAGTCCAATGGTTCCCACCTGAATCAAATCATCAAGGGGTTCTCCACGGTTTTTAAACTTGGAGGCCAAAAAGCGCACGAGGTTTAAGTGACTCACAATAAGCTGGTCTCTTACCTCAGGGTCTTTTGTTTCTTTATATTGGGCAAAGAGCTTGCGTGTTCTATCTTTATCCCAGGCTGGGGTACCTTTAGAAGCACGACGAGCAGCTCTTCTTGCGGCTTTCTGCTCTTCTGCAGATGCCTGTACTGCCTCGTTTGCTTCAGGTTTAGGCATGTGCACCGCCAGAAATCTTTACAAGATGAAGCGTGTAACCGTCATCGCTAAGCGCAAACTCATCACAAATAGCGGAAAGCAATAGTTCTACAAGCTCAAGTGGCTGAGAATTATCTGTCTCAGACTCAACTGGATCCTCATCACCCAAGTCAAAATCAATAGCCATAGTATTGTCTTCGAGGGTAAACGTAATATCTACAGAGTCTTTCTGAGTGCCGCAAGCAAAGACAAATCCTTCTTCTGCGGCCATTTTGACATCTTCAAGCTCATCAACGTTCATCTTGCACAAAACAGCAAGATTAGCAGCCATCATTCTGACGGAGCGAGCAAATGTTGGATCTGCAGGAGCGGAAAGCTCAACAATTTTTTGTGTCATTACAATCTACTCCTCAGTCTTCTGAGAAGACTCAGAACCGTACTCAATATAGAACTGCTCAGTGCGAGCTGGTTTAGAATGCTTTGTCTTGTCCTGAGAAAGTAAAGGAAGCTCCTCAAGATACTCCTGAGCGCGCTGCGCACTCTGCTGTGCGGAAGCAGTCGCACCGCTCAGGCGAGCCTGAGCTACCTCAGCAAGCTTAGAGGGATTCAAAGATCCGCCAAGACCAGTTCCTAGCTTTGAAACAGACTCAACAACGCCTGTTACCGCATCGCTTGCAGCCTTGCTGACAGTTGCAGTTACGGCTGATGCTGCACCAGAAACGGTTGCCACATCACCAAGAACTACGTTGAGGCTCTCAAGAGAGGTATTAGCGTTCTCTGCAGCCTCATCAACCTTCTGCATGAGTGCAGGTAGCTGCTTAATGGTTGGATCAAGCTCATCAACCATGCCATCAATCTTTGAAATAACAGGTTGAATCTGCTCAATAGTGTTGTTAGCTGAGAGTGTAATCTCAGTAATTGACCTTCTTGTTGTTCTTAGGGTCAGAGCAACCTCGACAATGGCCCAAACACCAACTACGGCTAAGACTACAAGAGCAATCTGTAGGTAATCCATCTATGCCATCCCTCAAAGCTAACGGTTACAGTTCTTTCTATTCTACCCGAGGAGCGTCCTCTTAATGCTCCCACTTAGGTAATTCAAAATCCTAGACTTCCTCGTGACGATCACGCTCTGTAGCTGCAATTCTCCACGCTTCCCAACCTCTTGGAGATGGCGAGAAGAACGCACCACGTTCAAGTCCTTCTGGAAGATAACGCTGTTCAATCCATCCCCCAGGATAATTGTGAGGATAGAGGTAATTGCCATACTCTTCAGAACCAGGGCGCGTGCGATCCCTTAAGTAACTTGGAACTTCTCGCCTTGGACCTGTTCTTACCTCATGGAGGGCGGCATCAATACCTGCTTCTGCAGCATTAGATTTTGGAGCAAGCGCCATATAAATAACTGCTTGCGCAAGGTTAATTCTGCACTCAGGATATCCAATGACCTCGGCTGACCTAAATGCTGCATGTGCAATGAGCAGCGCCTGTGGATCTGCGTTGCCAATATCTTCTGAGGCCAAAATCATAATGCGTCGAGCAATAAATTTAGGGTCCTCACCTGCATCGATCATGCGCGCAAGCCAATAGAGCGCGGCATCTGGGTCTGAGCCTCGCATAGACTTAATAAACGCAGAGATAATGTCATAGTGCATATCTCCTGCTTTATCGTAGGGAAGTCCGCGGCGAGGATTTGCCTCAAGAACGTTTTGCTTGGTAATAACAAGCGGCTCAGATGCCTTACTATCAGCAGATTCTGGAACGTCAACCATCTGAGAAGCGAGCTCAAGAGAAGTTAGGGCTGCGCGACCATCTCCGCCTGCAAGCGTCACAATCTCTTTACGAGCATCTTCATCCAGAACAAATGCGCCTGCTAGACCATCTTCTGACTCAAGTGCTCGCTGAATGAGCTCATCGATTGCCTCATCTGACAATGCATGCAGCTCCACTACACGTGAACGAGAAATCAGAGCGCTGTTAACCTCAAAGTAGGGGTTTTCTGTAGTAGCCCCAATAAGTACAACTATTCTGTCTTCTACTGCATGAAGCAAGGCATCTTGCTGAGAGCGCGTAAAACGATGAATCTCATCAATGAACAAAATAGTTCTTCTACCTGCAGTTAAAAGCCTTGATTCTGCGGCCTCAATCTCTCTACGAAGATCTTTAACAGTTCCCGTAATTGCAGATACTTCTACAAATTCTGCGTGTGTTGTATGTGCAATAATGCGTGCAAGTGTGGTCTTACCAGTGCCTGCTGGACCATACAGCAGGACGGACGAGAGCGTATCGTGCTCAATAGCCTTGCGGAGCCAAGAGCCTTGGCCAACCGCATCTTCCTGACCCACATATCCATCAAGCGTAGTAGGACGCATGCGGGCAGCAAGTGGTGCATTAGCTTTTTTAGCGGCACGTTCCATGCCAGAAAATAAAGTATCCATGCAGCTATTTTACCCCGTCTCAAACATAAAAGCTTGGCGAGAAGCGCGCTCAACACAAATGCTCTTTACATGCCCGTTTGCCACACCGTGACTGAGTGGTAAGTCTTACGCACGTACCCCTTCTGCAAAGTAGCTTCTCTTTGGAAAGAGCTCCTGAGCTTCTGGGAAAAGTGCTTCACAGGTTGCCACAAAGTAGTCATCGGTCATTGCGGAAATAAAATCAACAACAGTACGATGCACATCACTCTTCCAGTCATAGGTGTGGCCGTACCTAGAAAGGTGCCTACTCACGGGCTCAATATGATGCTTAAAGATTGCAAGGCTCTGATCACCAGATTTAAGCGAAGATAATTCGTACTCATACAACTTCTCAAACAGGTGCTTAATGTCTTCAGAAAAATCACCATTGGCCTCTGATGCGCCATAAATCTTCTGGTAATTCTCGCGCTTTGCTCGTTTCATCTCTTTAAATGCCTCTTCAGAAAGAGAAATCTGAGGTTTACCAAAGCTGTTCTGAACAATATCTGCAACAAAAGCAGAGGTAGCCCATGCGTTATAGGCGCCACCAAGGCCATCATCAAACGTTTCTTCTGTTGCAGCGCCAGCACGAAGCGCATCCTGTCTATCTTTTCCAACATACGCAATAATGTCAGAGATGCGCATGACGCAACCTTCAAGCGTCATAGGACGCAGGTGTGCAATAGCTTGAGGACCTCTCTCCCAGCAATCTTCTACCACCTTATCAAACTCATCAAAAGTTGAAAGATCACTCATTTGAAATATCTGCTGTTCAAACTCGCCGTTGTGGCAAATTACTCCATCAAGTGTCTGCAAAGAAAGGTTTCTTGCATAGAGGCCGTCAAGCACGCGCACGCTCTGTACGTTGTGGAAAAACCAACGTCCCGTTTGCTCGTGATAAATATCATTGAGGAAATACTCCCCTGCATGACCAAAAGGAGTATGTCCCACGTCATGACCAAAAGCTATTGCTTCGATCAAATCAAGATTGAGACCAAGAGCACGTCCAATATCTTTAGCAACCCTACAAACAAGCTGCTCATGAAGGCCGCGACGCGTAATGTCATCATGCGCTCGGAACGAGAAGACCTGTGTTTTGCCGTTTAGTCTGTTATACGCGGGAGTGTGCATGATTTTCTCGACATCTCGCATGAAAGCCGGACGTAAAAGCGATGCCTGATCATGGGTGGAATCTCGGCGAATGATGTCTTCATTTTTGCACGCGTAAGGACTTAAGGTTCCCTTGGCTATTTGCTCAGCCACAAGGGCCTGAGTTTCTTCTGAAAGTTGTCCGGTCATATGAGGTGCAAAAGGATTAGTGATGTTCATGTGTATCCTCTCTAGATGTTTTTCACCTCTAGTGTAGAAGTTTCACCGGACAAAAACTCGTGTTGAATTTTGAGAGAGCTTCTAGGAAGGCTTGACGTCTAAAAAAGACTATCCTGAGGTGGTTGTTTTAAGGCCTCAAGCAGGTTTTTTGCCAAAAGTGCAGCTCCCTTAGAATTTGGATGCACATCATCGGCAAAATATTTTTTCTCCTGAGGTAACAGTTTTTCTCCAGAAATACACTGCAAACCAAACTTACCGGCAACCTCTTCAATAATTTGAGGAACCTCAGCATAACAAGAATAAGGGTGTGTGGGATACGCTTCGTCAAAATAAGGCGTAGGTGTCAGAACCACCACGCGCGTATCTGCATACATCTGAGAAATCTGCCAGAGCGAATTTTGAATATCGTACGTTACCTGCGACTTTGAGCATTTTTCATATCGATAATTTGCTCCAAGCGCAACAACCACTAAAGAGGCATCTTCAATAAACGTATACGAGCCAGGCTGATAAACTTGTCCACCAATTCCCTGGTTAACCACCTCAAGCTTCATTCGTTTAGCAAGACAGCGTGGCCAAGTTTTGTCTGGGCGCTCCACAACAAAACCCTGCACAATGGAATCGCCAAACACCACCAGTTTTTTCTTAGGCTCATCGGGCGAGAAAAACGTGCCACTGCCACGAAGGTTTTTAACGGAAGCACTCTGCAAACAAGGCAAATAAACACTCACGTGATGCGTGTCATTAAAACCTGGAAGTCTAGCAAGGTCATCTTCAGAGGTTTCTGTTTCTAGATGAATAGAAAGTGTATGTTCACCCGCATCATCCAGCGAGAAGTTCTTGTAAGGTTTGCCATCAACTGTCACAAATACAGAGCTGAGCTTTTTAAAATACGTGGCTTTAAGTAGCTGTAAAACAGACGAGGATCCCTTAGGAAGTTCATCAATTTTTAGATCAAGAACCACTTCTGAGCTGTCCGTGGTAAAAGCAACTTGAATATCTGAAGTGCACGTTGCCATCTGTTTAAAAAGACCGGGGTGCCAAGAAGAGCAGGAGCCAATGACTCTAAGTTGATTGGAAGAGAAACGCAGCGGATGGACCCATCCGTGAGCAAGCTTTTCAGACCACGGCGCACCAAGTAAAAACTTAGATGCTGGAGAACTAATGATCCACTCTCCCACTTCCATAGGCACCTCCAATCACAAGTTAAATTACTATAGTTATATACTACGAGGTTAATAGACAGTATTACAATCTTTAGCAACAAATAAACTGCTCTTGTTGTCCATAGGGAGGCAACAGATATGTTTGGCGAGAAGATATTTAATTTTTCAGAACCGATTTCTAGAAAAACATTTCGCACGGTATTGCTTATTAGTTTTCTTGTCTATCAGGGCGCGCGACTACTGTGGAAACAGGGAATTATTCCGCCATTACTGTTTTTTCTAGTATCAATTCTGCTCGAGATTGTTAATTGCTATCTCATTTTTAGAAGTGAGCTTAAAAAACGCTCAAAGATTTCACTTTTAGTTTTTCTTGCCTTTGTTCTCGTATTTGAGATTAGTCATGTTATTTATTTTATGTAACTAAAAACCCTCTTCTGCCTGCACAGAAGAGGGTTTTTCATATGCATTATATAAGGCTTACTTAATTACTCAGTAGCAGCTACGTCTTCTGAAGCCTGTACCTCACCGGCATCATTTTTCTTAGCCAGCTTCTTATCAAGCCAACCGGTAAATGCTGGTGCAACTAGCGCGGTAATAACTACCGCAGCTGCAAGCTGAGCGTTTGCGTTTGCAACAACCTGAGCTGTGTAGGTTGGATCAACACTAGCAACCGCAGCAGGAGTGGTTGTTGCGGTGCCTGCAATAGTTGCACTTGCAAGACTTGCCTTACCAGAACCACCAAGAAGACGCTCAACAAGCATGGTAAGAATACCGGTAATGATGCACAGAACTGCCAAAAGAATACCTGATGGACCACCAATAATAAGATTCTCAACACTCATGCCGCAGCCAAGGGCAAAACCAACAACAGCAATGCAAGGGTTAATACCAGGAACCAAAAGCCCCCTAATAAAAGGACTGAGATTGCCAAGAACAACGCCAAGAACAAGAGGAAGCAGTGTACCGATAAGTGCGGTAGGAGAAATTGCTGCAACGCCCGCTGCGCCTAGAGCAATCATGGTAACTGCAGGACCTGCAACAAGAGACAGAACAGCAGCAGCACCCTGCTCATCAGGAGTTCCATACTCAGCAGTAATACCAATGTACAGAGCAACATTACAGAAGGTGATGCCGCCAATAATAGAAAGCGCATTAAGACCAAAGAAGTTATCGTTCATGAATTTGGCAACAAAGAGACCAAAGGCAATAGCAATAGCAAGTTTTGGAATAAGAATGGTCAGGCCAGTCTTCAGAACCTTTGGAACCGTCTTCAGGTCAATGGAAGCGCCGACAAACAGCAGAACAATGCCAACAATAGCAGGAGCACCCTTAGCAACAGCTGTGGTAAAACTACCAATTTCTAGAACCTGAGGGAAAAAAGAGTGAAGCAGTAGGCCCACAGAAAGTGGATAAAGCATAATATCGCCAGGGAACCTGGGGACGCCAATCTTACGAGTTGTCTTTTGCTGTTCAGCTGCCATTATCAGCTCCTTTGCCCTGGTGGTCAAAAAATAGTTGACCTACTTTATCAGCACAAAGAAACATTTTTGAAAAGCGCTGTACAAATTAACAATTTAGCTACAAACGCGAGAAGACCTTACAAGCTGCAAGGTCTTCTCGCGAAATGGGCGTATATGAGTGTTGAGGACGACGCGGCGCGTAAAACTGAGGGCTATAA
The DNA here is from genome assembly GCF_057237245.1 of Lancefieldella sp. NCBI lineage: Bacteria > Bacillati > Actinomycetota > Coriobacteriia > Coriobacteriales > Atopobiaceae > Lancefieldella > Lancefieldella sp. Next base: position 23,104 of record NZ_DBHHJM010000008.1, on the reverse strand, counting down.
CTTAGATTTTGCCGCCCTCGACGACAATGTTGTTTGGATCTACCTCGTCGCCGTAAATTGGAGCAAGGGTCTCTTCATAATCCTTGTGGAAGAAGTTCTCCTCTGCAAGAGGGCCGGTAATCTCGTTGTTGATAAACTCCAACAGCGAGGAATTGCCCTTGTGAACCGCGGCAGCGATAGTATCGGAGTCGCCCAGGTCATCAATGCCAACAACAAAGCCAGGGTTAGACTTAATCCATGCAAGTACCTCGGTATTATCGGTTGAGAAAGCATCACCGCGGCCGTCGAGCAGTGCGTTATACGCATCAGCATAGCTATCAAATTTGACCAGCTCAACCTTTGGTGCGTTCTTAGCAAACCAAACCTCAGCTGTGGTTCCCTTAGAAACAATAAGCTTCTTTCCATCAAGCTGAGAAACATCAGTAATTGGTGCAGAAGCGGGGGAAACAACGCCCAGCTTGATCTTCATGTATGGCAGGGAGAAATCAACCTTTTCTTTACGGTCATCAGTTACCGTAAAGTTTGCCAACATGATATCTGCCTTATTGGACTGCAAGAAAGGTACGCGGTTCTGTCCGTCAGTGGCAATGTAGTTGATCTTGACGCCCATATCCTTTGCAAGGCGCTCTGCAAAAACAATGTCGTAACCAGCGTAATTACCGTTTGCATCAACGTAACCAAAAGGAGCTTTATCACTGAAGACACCGATATTTACTGTGCCTGCCTTCTTGATGTCATCAAGAGTTCTAAACTTTGAGTCTGTATCAGAAGATCCACCCTGAGCTCCGTCGGAATCCTTTTTCTTGCAAGCAGCCAAAAGAGCTGCAGCAGAAAGTGCGCTTGCACCAAGGAAAGCACGGCGAGAAAGAGAAGTGGAAGTATTTTCAAAGAAATTCATTTTAAATCCTAACAAATTGCATCTATTACTACATCATCTACGTACAAAAACATGTTGTTTACTTATGCACACGTTCAAATTCAAAGGTGCGCAAAAACTCTTGTGCCCTTTCTGTTTTAGGTGCCGAGAAAAACTCTTGTGCATCGGACGACTCTTCTACGATGTGTCCCTGATCAATCAAGATGACTCGATCAGCAACTGCTTGAGCAAAGCGCATCTCGTGAGTTACCACCAGCATGGTCATTCCTTGCTCTGCTAGTTCCATAACTACCTGCAAAACCTCGTGAACCATCTCGGGGTCAAGAGCTGCAGTGATTTCGTCCAGCAAAAGAACTTCAGGGTTAGTCATAAGAGCACGAACAATTGCCACGCGCTGCTTTTGGCCGCCAGAAAGTGCTGATGGATAGGAGTCTTTCTTCTCCCACAGTCCCACACGACGCAGCAGTTCTTCTGCCTGTGCCAAAACCTCATCCTCTGAGCGCTTCTGCACTACCAGAGGGGCCAGGGTTACGTTTTTCAAAACCGTCATGTTAGGGAACAAATCATAGCTTTGAAAAACCATTCCAATGCCTGCTGCAGCGCTTTCCCTCTTCTGACCAGAAATAACCTGATCGTGGAGAAGCACTTCTCCCCCTTGGATATCTTCCAAGCCAACAATGGCGCGAAGTAGCGTAGACTTACCGCAACCGGAAGGTCCCAACACCACAACTACCTCACCTTTATTGATGGAGAGCGAGATCTTATCAAGCACGGGTTTCTCGCTTGAGGGATATACCTTAGTGAGGTCCTTAACTGCTAAAACGGTGTTACTCATGTGAGGCGCTCCTCTCAAGCCTGCGTGAAAGATACGAAAGTGGGAAGCAGGCGGCAAAATACAGGAAGAAAATAGCTCCATAGATCCAAAGTGCTCCGTCGGTTGGGAACTTGAAGCGATAAAAATCAGCAATCTGGCTACCAACTCTGAGCAGCTCAACCACACTAATCAAATTACAAAGCGCCGTTGTCTTAATCATGCGCGTAATCAGATTGATGGCTGGGGGCAAAAGACGCCTAAAGGCCTGAGGCAGGATGACCTTAAAGAACGTCTGCTGGCGAGAAAGGCCAAGCACAAACGCGCCGTCATACTGAGATGCTGGAATTGACTCCAACGCTCCTCTTACCAGGTCACCAAGCTCGGCAGCTCCCCAGAAGGTAAAGACCACAATTGATGCCTCAATACCATCAAAGTTGACATCGAACCATTCAGAAGTGCCAAAGTACACCACAAAGAGCAGCACCAGCTGAGGCATAACACGAACAATCTCAAGGTAAACACGAAGAATTGCGCGAACAACCTTGTTGTTGGATGTCATAAAAAATCCAACGAGAATACCAAGAGGAATAGAAAGTGCCACAGAGATAAGGCCAATGTGCACCGTTGTTGCAAGACCTCCAAGAAGGCGCGTTATTACTCCTTCCTGCAGCAAAATGTTATCGACGGGCATAGTCAAGCCTCCTCTCTAGCCAGCTGCCAAGCAAAGAAATAGGAACAAGGATAATCAAATAGGCAATTACCAGCATAAAGAGGGCTTCTGTAGTGTCGTACTGCATGCCAATAATGTCCTTGGTTACGTACATCAAATCTGCAAGGGCAATGCCGGAAACAACGGAAGATTCCTTGATCAAGAAAATGACGTTAGCAACAAGGCCTGGAATTGCTACAGAAAGTGCCTGTGGAAGAATAACGTGCTGGAGCGCTTGCATCTTGGAGAGACCCAGAACCTGTGCAGATTCAAACTGAATGGCTGCAACTGATTCAAAGCCTGCGCGAAACACCTCTGCCATATAGGAACCGCCAAGAAATGTTAGACCCACAACAGCAGCTACCTCTGCGTCCATTTTGAGACCAACTTTAGTCAGACCAAAGTAGATAAGAAACAACTGAATAAGCAGGGGTGTTCCTCTGGAAAGCTCAACGTAGAGAGCATTGAGCTGGCTTAAAACAGGAATTTTTGACAGCGAAATCTGAGCACTTATCAAACCAACGATAAGCGAGAAGATAACTCCAAAGAAAGAGATGGTAAGCGTTATTTTTGCAGCTTCTGCATACAGTGGGAGATGTTCCCCTATGAAGCTCCAGTCCATGCGAATAAATCCTCTCGGGATGTGTGAATACTCACACAAGAGTTACAAAATAGCTTTACGCCCGAGTCTATACCAGGAAAATTTTGCTCAGCGACAATTACACCCTGGTCGTATGTGACCCGGGCACCAGACACATCGCGGTGCATGCACAAAGTGCAGTGTATGTCGTAGCCATAATTCGCATGCGTATAATCCTAGCCGCAACTAGGATATTGTCAACTCACAATTAGTAAATTTTTTGATAATGGAAAATTCTTCCACTAAATCATCAACTGACATACGTGCATTAGCAGGACTTGTAGAGGGCAGTTGACGTGCGGGAATACCAGTTTGTTGCTCGGTATAACGCTTATAAAATTTTGTTGCCGTTCCACCAAGCGTAAAAATGGCACAGATTGATGAATCTTGAATAAGAGCACCAATGTTATGCGGAACCGGATTTGCAATAGAAGCGTCACTTGCACCCTTAATGTCACAAGCCTTAAGCACGTCACAAAGGGCAAGATGATGTCTTTTACAGAAGTCAATCTTTTCAGGTATGGACTTGAGGGGTTTCTCGCCATAGAGCGCAGCAACTACGCGCCAGAATCTATTCTGAGGGTTGCCAAAGTAAAAGCCAATTTCTCGGGACTTGGGACTAGGCATGGATCCCAAAAGCAACACGCGAGAATCAGGGGAAATGATGGGGTCGAGCGTGTTTTCTACATGCGTAAGCGCGGTTTTGACAGCATCGCCAGCAGGCTGCGTCGTCTTTGCAGCCACGATTACTCGCCTTCTTGCAGTGGCTCAACAAACTCTTGTAGATCATCAAGACGCAGTACGGTTACCTGACCGTAGCCGGCTCCACCCGTAGTACCGGTATCAATTCCCCACTTGTCGCCATCTGACTGAACCCACTGTGCCAGACCGTCCTCAGTTGTAGCGCTTCGATTCAAGTTTTTTGCACCAAAGCTTGCTAACAAAGGCGTGGGTGTATGGCCGCAAATTACAATAGGATATGCTGCTTCTGACGTGCGGAAATCCGTAGGATATTGCCAAAACTCTTCACGAATCCACAAAAGATCGTTTTCAGACTGCTTGCTTAAATACTGCTCCAAAGAAGCCTTATCCCAGGCGGTTGGCAAGGGAACGCCATTAGACTTTACGCCCGCATGTACCAGAACAAAATCTCTGCCTTGGACCTCAACGGTGGCGTACAAAGGAAGCGCCTGCAACCAGTCAATCAGCTCACTATATTCTTCTTCAGAAAGCGCCTTGAGCTCAGCAAGCGTTGCGTCTCCCCCGTTAATCTGCCACATAAACTGAGCTTCAATATCGGCTTCTGGGTCCAACGCTTGCAGCGCAAGCTGCTCATGATTGCCCATCAAAACCGTACAGTTAGGAAGTTCGCGAATTGTCTTAATAGTGGCAAGCGAGCTAGGACCACGGTCAATCATATCGCCAAGACAATAGAACACGTCTGACTCAGTTAGATTAATACGCTCTAGAGCACGCCTAAGCGGCTCCACATGACCGTGAATATCAGAAAAAACGTACGTTGCCACAAAAACCTATTCTGTCGAACCTTCATCTGTAAGCGTCTGACCATCAAAGTTCAGATTTTGCGTAAGCTCTTTTGCAGTATCAAGATTAAAGTCTGGCGAGAAGAAAACGTCAAGTGCATACGGCACATTTGCCAGCGCATGGTCATACAAATCCCAGAAACTATCTTTGCGTACCTCTCCCGTAAAAGGATCAGTCCACTCATTTCCTGCTCTGTTATCAAAATCAGAATCAGAAGATTCCCTTGCCCCGTGAGAGAGCGCCTCAATCAAAGGGAACCTATTTGAGCCAAAAGTGCGCTCAAGATGACCCAGTAGCTTTCTCTTCTTGCCTGTTGGTGAATATGCAAGGTGCTGAATAATCCTAAAATCAACGGCAGCTGACGAGAAAATCCTGGTATCGGTAGGTTTTTCATACGTCCATAGCAACGCAAAGAAAAACACTCTATCCAAAACGTAGAGCGTATGCAGTGACGCTCTTAAAACCTCACTATACGGCCTATACGTAGCTACCGTTTTGCCAAGATGAGCGTAAAGAATTGCTTCATCAAGGTCCTTCTCGATTTCTGCGTGTACTTGATTTTTAGCAGATTCATCCAAGCCCTCTACACCCTGAGAGGTAAGCATATTCTGCCAATAATAAACAAAAGGATGAGCAGCGGAATCAAGCATATAGTGGCAGAGGAATCCCGCAATATAGGAGCGAGCAACCGCAACGTCTTTAAGTGGCAGAGGCGCAATTGCATCTCGCATAGAAAGAAGAAGTTCGGGCGTTTTTTCTTTATGCATGATCGACGCATATTTAGCGTAGCGATGCAGCAGCGGGTCTGCTGCTAAATAAAACAGTGGATCTGGACCTTGATTACCCAGGAGAAAAGCTTCTCGCTCCTCCATTGTGGAGAAACCAAGTTTGCCTGCAGCTATATCAAAGGCATCTTTGCCAAAGAAGTCATGAGTCAAAATTGCGGGCATGTCCATTCCTTTCAGTTTGCTACCGTCCATTTTACCCAGCAATGGCACAGTGCGTTAGAGAGAATATAAAACAGCATGTAGTCACTATTGTGAACACAAAACCTCTAAGCTCCCTTCAGCTACCGCCTACCGAATAATGAGGCTTACCCCCTGTAGCAATACTTAAATATTTGATATCTTTAAACATACTTGGGGGAGATATTTTCTGTCTGAGCCATCTAGCTTGTATTGCGACTACAAGCTGGGAAAGTAAGGATCTAAGGAGTGAGGCATTCCTTACGGCACAGTAAAGAAAAACCTGCAAAGACAGAGAATATCTAATTGAGGGGAGCAATCATGGCATGCTGCTATGAGAAGCTTATCTCTGCAGATAATAAGAGTCTCTGCAGAGTCAAAACATCACATTCTTCTGGCATGAAGAAGCGTGAGTAACATGAACACGGCAAGAAAAATTAAACTCTATAGGATGCTTACGGCCCTTGCCTATGGCGACGCCTATGGCATGCCAACAGAGATGATGTCACCACACCAAATTGATTTTGCATTTCCTGATGGAGTTCAAAGTCTTTCAAATCCACCTAAAAATGACTTTTTTGGAAGACCTTTTACCGCAGGTCAGACTACAGATGACACAGCAAATGCAATCATTTTGACTAAAAACATCATTGATAACCAGGGAGTTTTTAACCAATCCCGCTACTTTGATGCACTAGAAAATTATGTGGCAACAGAGCCAAACGCTGCCCAGGTAGTTGGCCCTTCTACAAGAGCTGCACTAGCCAATCGACTTTCTGGTCACTCACTTAAAACGTGCGGACGCCTTGGTACCACTAACGGATGTGCCATGAAATGTGCGCCGATGGCTTCAATTGTGAGCTGGAAAGACAAACATGCGCTCATTAACAGCGTTACTGAACTTGCGCTTCCCACTCATGGAACCAACGTAGCTATCATGGGCGCATCAATGATTGTTGCCGCCATAAGCAGAGGTCTTTCTGAAAACTCGTTTACGGTAGAGGACGCTCTTGAAACTGCGTTAAGCTACGGACACCGAGCACTCTACACAAAAATTGGTACACAAATGCCTATGCCTAGCATGTACCAAAAATGCATCATGGCGCTGGAGTTTTGCGAGGGTGCCAAAAACCTTGAAGCTCCCCTAGCAGCATCAAGAGACATCTACGACTACTGCGGCTGTGGTTATGAAACTATAGAGACAATACCTGCAGTTCTTGCGGTAGTTAAGCTCTCTCAAGGAAAAGTCTCTAAAGCAGCGAGAATAGCTGCAGAGATGGGTGGAGACACGGATACCATTGGATCTATTGCTTGCGCTATTTGCTCTCAGATTCACTACGACGTTTTGCCTGATGAAGTACGTCTGCTTGAGCGCGTCAATGGATACCAGTTTGAAAAACTTGCAAACGATTTGGAAAACGCCACTTCCCTACCGTATGATGTAGCTATCTAGTTTGCGCTCTTTGCGCCATAGCATACGTTTCTTGTAGGAGGCGCCATGAGCTCCTGTGCTCTTATCGATTTGCATGTCCACCTTGATGGATCAATCCCACTTCCTGCCGCAGCTCAACTTGCAGCAGAAGCGGGGCTTGATTTGTCTTTGGCTGAGCTTCAAGAAAAGATGCAAGTCCCAGATCATTGCCAGGATCTTAACCAGTATCTTGCTACATTTGAGCTGCCGCTCAAGCTTATGCAGTCAGCACAGAGCATTCGTACGGTTGCAAAGGCATTTCATGAGCAGCTTGACGCAGAGGGCATTCTCTACGCTGAACCCCGCTTTGCACCAGGAAGTCTTACTGCAGGAGGTCTTTCTCAGCAAGAAGTTATTGAGGCTGCTCTTGCTGGTAGAGCTGACTTCTATGCAGAGCATCCACAGTCAGCGCTCCACACGGCATACATTATTTGTGCTATGCGTGGCACAGGTGAAGAGCTTAAGCACAAAAATGAAGAGTCAATTGATCTGGCTGCAGCGTACCTTGGGAATGGCGTTGTAGCTGCAGACTTAGCAGGAGCAGAAGCACTCTTTGCCACAGAGAATTTCTCGTCACTTTTTACTGAAGCACAAAGAAAAGACGTTCCTTTTACTATCCACGCGGGAGAAGCAGCTGGCCCAGAAAGCATCAAGGCTGCACTTCGACTTGGCGCACAACGCATTGGCCACGGTGTTCGCTCTTTGGAGGACGCAGGCGTTATCCAGGACCTCAAGGCTGCAAATGTTGCGCTTGAGATTTGCCCTACCAGCAACCTTCAAACGCGCATCTTTGAGTCAATAGAGCGCTTCCCTCTTGAGCAACTGCTTGACGCTGGCCTTATGGTCACTATCAACACGGACAACATGACTGTCTCCAACACTACCCTCTTGCGCGAGTTTGAGCTTTTGCAGCAGCACTGCGGTCTAGACAAAAATACCGCACGTGAGCTAGCTGAAAATGCTGCACGTGCGGTATTTAGTGATTCTAGCGAGAAGGACCGTCTACTTGCCTACCTTAGGCAATAGTAGCCTCATATCCTGCCTGAACAACAGCGTCAACCAATGCGCTATCAGCAACATCAGAAGACAGCTCAACTACAGCGCTCTTCTCGTCAAGCGAAACGGTTGCCTTAGAGACACCCTCGACAGCCTCAAGAGCCTGTGTGACGTGTGCAACACAGTGCTGGCAAGACATGCCCTCTACGTTTAGTTTCTTCTCCATATAAGATTCCTCCTTCTGTGACGCGGATGCGTCGTTTGTGGACTTAGGTTGAACGTCAATGACTGGTTTTGTGTCATGAGCGTTTTGACGAGTTGCAGAGCTTGTATTCTTTGGCTTCCAGGTGCGCAGACGCAGTGCATTGCATACAACAAAGACTGACGAGAAGCCCATGGCGGCTGCACCAATCATTGGGTTCAGCGAAATACCAAATGGATACAACAGGCCCATAGCAACAGGGATACAAATAGTGTTATAGAACAATGCCCAGAACAGGTTCTCTTTGATGTTGGTCATAGTGGCTCGAGAGAGCTCAATTGAGGTGGCAACGTCGGCTGGATCAGACTTCATCAAGACAATGTCAGCAGACTCAATAGCAACATCGGTACCTGCACCAATGGCAATACCCACGTTTGCTCGAGCGAGTGCTGGAGCGTCGTTGATGCCATCGCCTACCATGACAACGTTTTCTCCAGCGTCCTGGAACTGCCTAATGTAGGACTCTTTTTGGCTAGGCAAGACGTCAGAGATAACCTGATCAACGCCAAGCTCCTTACCAATAACGTTTGCTGTTGTTGCCTGGTCACCGGTAAGCATGACAGACTTGATGCCCATAGCACGAAGGCGAGCAATGGTGGACGCACTGGTCTGCTTAACCTTATCGGCCACAGCAATGACACCAAGAAGCTTACCCTCAAGTGCAAAGTACAGCGGTGTCTTTGCCTGTTCAGCTAGCTGCTGAGCCTGGGAAGTCAGCTCTTGTGTGCTGATACCCTCCTGCTCCATAAGACGAGCGTTTCCTGCTACAAGGCGTTTTTCGCCAACCGTTGCTATGAGGCCACCACCAGCAACCTGTGAGAACTCCTGTACATCAAGAGAGCTGCCTGCAGACTCTCCTAGCTTCTCTTGAGCGTACGTAACAACTGCCTGCGCAAGTGGATGCTCGCTCTTTTGCTCAAGCGCATATGCATACTCGAGTAGTTGGTGCTCGGAAGTTCCACCTGCACAAAGTACGTCAGTTACGCTCGGCTTGCCCTCAGTGAGTGTTCCGGTCTTATCAAGAACAACCACGGTTGCTCGGACCGCACCCTCAAGCGCCTCAGCGGACTTAACCAAGATGCCATTTGAAGCGCCCAGGCCGGTGCCCACCATAATGGCGGTAGGTGTTGCAAGGCCAAGTGCACAAGGGCAGGAAATAACCAGAACAGCAACAGCGTGTGAGAGAGCAACCGCAAAGTCACCAGGAGCTACAAAGACAAACCATGCTGCAAACGTTACCAGAGCAATTCCAATAACAACGGGTACAAAGATGCCAGCAATGCTGTCAGCAAGACGCTCAATAGGTGCTTTGGAGCTTGTTGCCTCATCAACCAGGCGAATGATGCCTGCAAGGGTAGTGTCATCGCCAACAGCGGTAGCGCGCATCTTAAACCAGCCGCCGGTAGACATCGTTGCGCCTGTCACGGAATCGCCAACGGTCTTACTTACAGGAACGGGCTCTCCGGTAATAGCGGACTCATCGACAGATCCTTCTCCTTCGATGAGCTGGCCATCAACAGGAATCGACTGACCTGCCCTTACCACAAGAACGTCTCCCACCATAACGGTCTCTGCAGGAACTTCCTGCTCAATACCGTCTTTGACGAGAATAGCCGTCTTTGGAGCAAGGTTCATAAGTGCGCTAATTGCGCCTGTGGTATGACCCTTTGTGCGCGCCTCAAAGAACTTGCCCAGGGAAATCAGAGCAAGAATCACACCTGCGGTCTCAAAGTACATGCCGTGCATTGCTTGGTGAGCTGCAGCAATATCTCCTGCAATAAAAGCATTTGCCATCTGGTACAGGCTAACAACACTGTAAGCAAACGACGCTGCTGAACCCAGCGCAATGAGCGAATCCATATTAGGCGAGCCATGCAAAAACGCGCGGAATCCGCCAATAAAATAGTGACGACAAATAAAGAGAATAGGAATGCAAAGCAAAAGCTCAGTAAGAGCCAAGTTCATCATGCCATTCATTCCAGAAACAGCAGGTGGAACAGGTGCTCCTATCATCTCACCCATGGCAAGATAAAGCAGTGGAATGGCAAACGCCATTGAGGAAATAAACTCGACTCTCTTCTGCTTTACCGCCTTTTCTGAAGCATTGGTAGCATCTGCCTTAGTAGCTGCAGCAGAATCTTTTTTGTCGCTACGAGGTGTTGCCTCATAGCCTGCTTTATGTACTGCGTCAGAAATCTGCTTAAGGGTGTCTGGGTTACCGTCATAATCAACTTCCATAGAATTTTTAAGCAGATTAACACGTGCCTCAGAGACACCAGAAACAGAGTTTGCCGCCTTCTCTACGTGCGCAGAACAACTTGCGCATGTCATTCCTTGTACATCAAAAACTTTCTGATCCATAACGCCACCTTACATAAATCGCTTAAAGAGGTCCATGACCTCATCAATAACTTCTGTGTCACCCGACTGGATACGATCAACTACGCAAGACTCCAGGTGATCCTGCATTACTTCTCTTGAGATGGCCTTAACCGCCGATTCAACTGCTGCAAGCTGGATAAGAACATCTCCGCAGTAACGATCCTCATCAATCATTGTTTTAATGCCATTAAGCTGGCCAATTGCACGGTTAATACGACGAGAAACCCCGCTTTTAAGTTCGCTTGAGCGAGGGGTTACCTTGTGATCACAATGACAGCATGTCTTTTGTGATTGGCCGTTTTTCTGAGCCATCTCTCCTCCTTTCCATACCCTAAGGGGGTATTAGTTTCTGTAAACAGTATACCCCCATAAGGTATTTTTATGCAAGAAAAAAACAGCGACCAAAGCCGCCGTTTTTATCTACCCATGATTCCCATAAAACTTCCTTCAAATACCCTTATGGTTTATTAATATCCGAAGGAAATTACCCCTTATGGGTATCTTTATACAGTATTTACAAATGCATTCCCTCTATTTGACCAGTAATTCTCTGTCTGTTGTTGCAAAAAGAGATGAAAGCAAGTGTTATCAATATCCATAGAAGTTCTAAGAACAACGCATAACCACACAATAGAAACGCATCACTTGTATTAAAACTCAAAAATAATCCGACACTTTCAACAATCCATGAAATCGGAATGCACTTGCAGATAGAAATCAAAGGGTTTGGAAATAAATAAAGTGGTATAACAGCTCCAGAAAGTATGGGGATACTTATTGATAATAAGTTTAGTACAGCAAATCCATCAGTTAACAATAAACCAATTACTGAAGAAAATACTCCAAATATAGCGCCACCAAGAGAAGCAAGAATAAGGGATATGCATAAAGGAACAAGTAGGGTCAGAACATCAGCTGCTGCAATATAAAGAACAATAACTGAGGTTACAAGAGAACTCATAAAACAAATAACAGTAATTGTTATGTATCTAATTAAAAAGAATACCATTGCACGGTTTTGAGAAATCAAATACATAAAAATTGTTTTAGCAAATCGATCTTGAACAATAATATTGGCCGAACATTGCATTGCAGAAAGCCATGACGATAAAGTTAAAATTCCTACAAGCAGTGACATACTTGAGGCAGAAAGCTGCATACCAAACAGAATAAAGTATAGATATGAAAAAATAGGTTCAATAAAAAATTGAATGCAAAAAGCTAAAATAGAGCCGTAGCTGGATAAAGAAGTCAATGATATACAAATTGCAGGATAGATATATGAAGTAATTTTTTTCATAATTATGAACAATCTCCATCCTTGCGAAGATTTGAAAATGCTAATTGAATTAGAAACCGTCCTAAACAAACATATGCAATCGAAAAAATTAAACAAACAACCGAATACAAGAAAAAATCTTGCACAGTAGCTGAGGTAATTAACTTTACTGCTGGAGTCAAAGGATGTAAGTATGCGATTATACGCATTGGTAATGGAAAGTTTTCTATTGGTAAAACTATACCAGACCCTATCCATATACCAGTTAGAATAAGGCTTTCAAATGATGAGGCATTTTTTGTTAAAACATATAAAGAAGACAAAACCAAAGATGAAGAGGCGCATGCAACCGTTGAAAAAAATAGTGCCAATATCTCATTTATAGAAAGAATAATAGGAACACCAAAAAATAAGCTAAGAAGAATAGAGCACGGTACTCCAAGAACTAAACCTAATGTAGTTGCAGAAAAGATAATTGGATAAAAAATATTAGCAATTCCCTTCGGACTTATAAACAAATAATCCAAAGTTCCCTGATAACGCTGATATCCAATAATACCTGTTGAGAGAATTGTAGAAGCCCATATAGTTGCGATAGATGAATAAACCCAAAATGAATGATTACTAGACCCCTGAATCATTGAAAAAATCTTAAACAAAGAGAAGCTAAAACATGATCCAAGAACACTTATTAAAAAGAATGGAGTCGTTAAAAACATACTCGTATGAAAGCGTAACATCTGCAATTCTGAGCGCATATCAAAAATTGAATTAACACTATCTTTCATTATCTTTTCCCATTACAGCAAGGTACACCTCTTCGAGTGAAGCACGTCTTTCATTGACTTTCTTCCAACCAAAATCATCAACACATAAATCAAAAACCATTTTCTTATTTCCCGACACATCCACATAAATTGAATCAAACTTCTCAAGAACTTCAACTGACGCAATTCCAGAACATTCCTTTAGAATTTTAATTTTAGATTCATCAAGACAATCAGTTATAAACGTGTATACGCCCTCTATTTTTACTTTCTGCCTTAACTCCTCTAGGCTGCCCAGAAAAATACACTTTCCTTTTTTGAGAACAAGCACGCGATCAGCTAATAATTCAACCTCTCTCATGCTATGAGACGTAAGTAAAATACCACTAGGGATATGACGTAACTCAGCGATAAGCCGCCTGACGTCTGCCGCATTATTTGGATCTAAACCAGATGTTGGCTCATCAAGAAGAATTAAACTATGAGCTGAAATTAAAGCTCTTGCAAGATGAAGCCTTTGTCTCATTCCCCTAGAAAAAGTTGATACATTTTGATTTGAAAATTCAACTAAATGTACTTGTTGAAGGGCATTTTTAATTCTTGATTCTTGCTCATCAAAAGGGACACCACTCACTTGCGCAAAATATCTTAAGTTATTAATAGCAGTAGCATGAAGATAAAACCCATTTTCTCCACCAAGAACTAAAGAAATATTCTTACAAGCCTTGCGAGGACATTTAAGAACGTCTACACCACATGCTTCTACTTCTCCACAATCTGGGAGTAAAAGCGATGAAGCAATTTTTACTAAAGTAGTCTTTCCAGCGCCATTCGGTCCGAGTACACAAACTATTTCCCCTAAATGAACAGAAAACGACACATTATCTAAAACTATACGTTTCCCTTCTTTCATCCTGTATGATCTACTTACTTTTTTTACACTCAGAGGAAGTAAATTATCATGGTCAAGATTTGATTCCCGCTGGATCATTTTTCATCTCCTCTCGGGCCGTACTAAATATATATTCTTCTTTAATGTATCTTGAACAACTTATCAATTATCGAAAAAATTACTTACTTCTCATCCTCGTCTTCATCATTTACCACGCCACTAATCCCCAACGTTTTCTGAGCCTCATCGAGATTTTCTAATGCGGTAACAGTTCTCAATTTTCTACTCATAACATTTGTTCTTGTAGTCAAAATGGTATCCAGTGCTTTTTCTGCTTTTTGAACTTGTGATCGAGCCTTTTCTAGCTGAGCTTGATACGTCTCAAACTCTGTCTTAACCGCAGAGAGTACCTTTTGAATTTCGTCGGCATGCTTCTGAATAGCAACAGATTGAAATCCCATTTGAAGACTGTTAAGGAGTGCTGCCATAGTGGAAGGTCCACACACATTAACGCGATACTCTCTCTGTAGCTGCTCAAGAAGACCCGTCTGACTGACTACCTCTGCATAAAGTCCCTCAAAAGGAAGGAACAAAATAGCAAAGTTAGTTGTCTCTGGTGGGGCAATATACTTTGTAGAGATATCTTTTGCCTCTGCCTTAATTCGAGTCTCTAGACCCTTTTTAGCAGCAGCAATCGCCTCCTCATTACCTGCATTGATTGCATCCACTAAATGCTCGTACGTATCTCCTGGGAACTTAGAATCAATAGGAAGCCAAACGGTCTCCCCTGACTCTCCAGGCAACTTAACAGCAAACTCAACACGCTCAGTAGAACCAGAAACAGTAGCAACATTTTCTTCATATTGCTCTGGAGAAAGAATGTCTCTTAGAATTGCGCCAAGCTGAATTTCTCCAACAATTCCGCGAGTCTTAACGCCGGAAAGAACTTTCTTTAAGTCTCCAACACCCTCTGCAAGGCCACGCATTTCTCCCAAGCCTTGATGAACTTGCTCAAGTTGCGTAGATACACGCTGAAACGATTGAGTCATACGCTCATCAAGCGTCTTCTGGAGTTTCTCGTCAACAGTCTGACGCATAAGCTCAAGCTTTGCCTCGTTCTCTTTACGCATATCACCAAGCTGCTTATCAACAGTCTCTCTAACCTTACCAAGCTGCTCAGTTGAAGCCTGGGAAGTTGCTTTCATGTTGTCATCCACACGACGCTGAAAAGCATCAAAGCGAGCATCAAGCTGAGCAATACGCTGATCAGTCTGCTTCGTCTGATTTTGCAAAGTTGAGGTGAGCTTTTGATCAACTACCTCTCTTACCTTCTCAAGCTTTGTATCCATAAGCTCTTGCATTTTTGCCATGTTATCCGTAACACGACGATCCAACTCTTGGGAGCTTCTTATAAGCTCTGCAGATGATGTTTGACTTTGCTCTTGCAGCGTCTTTACTTGCGAAAGCTTAGAGGAAAGTGTGACAAGGCTCACGATAAGCACAATGACAACTACAGCCAAAACTAACAGCACAAGCAAATCCACAAGACTCCCCTAACTCATAGCAGAACAAACAAACGCAAACACAGCAAACGCAATCTGAGTGTTAACCAAAAATCCCGTAGATTACCTGAGCAATGCTGTTAGTAACGCTCTCTACGAAATTCACAAATGGATTATCGGAATCAACGTCTTTATCTCCATAAGGATTAGTGAAGTAATCCCAAAATTCTTCCCAATAGTTTTGCTGACGATAATACCTATAGGAATCACCATCATCTTCAGTACGATCCTGCTTATCATCAGTATCGTTGTTTGTTTCGTTCTTGCTGTTCTTTTCTTTCTCTTTCTTAGTAGAAAGCGTCTCATCAGAACCAAGCGTGACGTTGATAGTAAGGCGGTCTTCTCCACGCATGATTTCTACAGGAACGGTCTCTCCAATCTTGTGAGAGCGAACGGCAATAATAGCTGCATCAGCAGAAACTACGCGCTCTCCACCAATAGAGACAATAACATCACCCTTTTTAATACCAGCACCCTCTGCAGGACTATCATCAAGAAGGCCTGCTACATACGCACCGTAATCTACCGAGAGATCATTGCGCTTTGCAACTCGAGGAGTAACGGTCTGCATAGAAAGACCAATATAGGCATGCTTAACTTGCTGGCCAGAAAGAATCTGATTTGCAATATCAATGGCATAGTTAGAAGGAATTGCAAAACCAATACCCGCAAATGACTTGGTATCTGACGAGAACAACGTACAAATACCCACAAGCTGACCATTAGAGTCAACCAGAGCGCCGCCAGAATTACCTGGGTTAATAGCTGCATCAACCTGGATGAGGTTTGCATAAATAGTGGTTTCTCCACCCTCTGTCTCAAGCATATCTCCACGAGAAAGAGCAGACACGATACCTGCAGAAACAGAGTGATCAAGACCAAATGGGCTACCAACGCTCATAACCCAACTACCAGGAGCTAAGTTATCGGAATTACCAATCTCAATTGGAGTTAGGCTATCTCCCTTAAGGTCAGCATGAAGAACAGCAAGGTCAGAGGTTGGATCTGTTCCTACGACAGTGCACTCATACTCTTTATCATTAACGGAGATAGAGAACGTATCCATACCCTCAATGACGTGGTAATTGGTAAGAATGTCTCCATTTGTGTTCAATACAACGCCAGAACCGGTTGAGCCTGATGAATCACTGGTAGCCTTAACGGACACAACCGAAGGCAAAACCTTAGAAGCTACCGTTTCTGCCGTCTTAGTATCAGTTGGTTCTGCAGCAGGACGAGACGTCGCTGCTTGAGAAATAGTTGCCTGACCAGATACTGCAGGAAGCTTAGAAATTCCCTCTCCCAAAGCAATGGCAGGAACACAAGCAACGGCAAAAGCAATTGCACAAGCTGTTCTTTTTACACTTGAGCTTTTGAACATAGACATAAATCCAGCCTGCTTAACTGACGAAAAACGCTTATTTACAGTGGAATCTGTGGTTAAGCCATGTGCTTGGTTCTCCATAGACATCCTCCTTAACATCACTTTGATGCAAACAACTAACGCACATAATTCTGCGCTAAACATCAATTTTTCAATATGAGTATTCTACCCGTTATACCGGACAAAAATTCGTTTCTCATTATGAGAAAGACGTGCGAGAGTCCTGCTCGTAAGAAAGAAGTATGCAGATCCCATTAAATACAGTTTGTACCTGCGATTATGCTCTAAACAGATAGCCTACTCCACGCACTGTCTCAAGATGAGCAGCTGCCTGAGGACCAATCTTAGAGCGAACACGCCTTACGTGAACGTCAACTGTTCTGGTACCGCCGCAATACTCAAAGCCCCAAACACGCTGCAAAAGCGCTTCACGCGAGTATGCGCGAGATGGATGAGTTGCCAAGAACGATAGCAGCAGATACTCCATATACGTAAGATCAACTGGAGATTCGTCAATGTAAACCTGATACGTTGCCAGGTTAATCTTTATATTGTCAACAATAACCAAGTCTCTAGAAGTGCTCTCGGTGCCTGGCCACAAAAGTAGTGAGCACCTCAGGCTAAACTCCTGAATAGTTGCTGTAGACAAAATAAAATCGCTCTTACCCTGAACAGGTAGAACAAATTTAGAAAGATTATCAAGGTCAGCCACAAACAAGCGAGCAATTCCGCCGTTTTGCGCAGAATAATTCTCAACGGTGCTAATGACATCTTGAGAAAGGTCTTTTTGATCAAGAATAATCAGGTCAAAAGTATGACCAGAAGCCGCAGCCTGTGAAAATGAAGCAGCACTTGCAAGAGCAATGGAAACATCAATGACATGCGAAAGTTCACGCATACGTTCATGTAAGCGTGTCGTTGCAGATACAAGAAGAATATTCTTGTGATGCATCGATTCCCCCTTGAATAAGCTTAATCTTATCAAGCATACCACAAGCTGCGAATAAAGAGCAGATATACCTCATTATCTGCATTTAGGGCGAGAAGATTTTCTCGCCCTAAATTATTTTTTACGGTATGCGCATTAATTATAAAAAGTATAGGTTTTATGCAATTGCACCAATAAATTCCGCTGTTCGTGGGTTCTGTGGATTGTTGAAAATAACATCAGGGGTTCCCTGCTCAACGACAACTCCTCCTTCCATGAAGACCACACGATCTGCCACGTCTTTTGCAAAGCCCATCTCGTGCGTTACCACAATCATGGTCATACCAGAGTTCTTTGCCAAATCACGCATTACATCCAAAACGCCACGGACAAGCTCGGGATCAAGCGCTGAGGTTGGCTCGTCAAAAAGAAGTACGTTTGGATGCATTGCCACAGCGCGTGCAATAGCCACTCGTTGCTGCTGTCCACCGGAAAGTGCGCCAGGCTTAAAGTCTGCTCTATCAGCAAGACCAACAGCCTCAAGCTGCTTTAGAGCCTCCGCCTCTGCCTCTTCTTTTGACTTTCCAAGAACCTTAATCTGACCAATCATTACGTTTTCTTTGACGGTCAAATGACCAAACAGATTGAACTGCTGAAAAACCATTCCCACGTCTCTACGAAGGGCATTAACCTCGGCTTCATTGGTGCACGTAATCTCTTGGTCTTCGATAAGAATATGGCCTGCCGAAGGAGTCTCAAGCAGATTGATACAACGCAGCATGGTGGACTTACCGGAGCCCGAAGGACCAAGTACAACCACTACTTCACCTGGCCAGACAGTAAGATTTACGTCATTCAAAACATGCGTGGTACCAAATGACTTGTTAAGGTGTTCAATACGAACAATAGGATGCTCGCCCGCTTCAAAAGCGTGGTTAGTAAGAGGTTTATCGCGCTTGTATGCTTCTTGTGCAGCAACTTCGGCATCCAAGGCAGGATGTTCTGTGTTTGATTTCTTTTTAAAAGAAAAGAACGACATTAGTTTTCCTCCTTGGAAAGAGCTTGGGTCTTACTTACTGCGACACTTGCGGTTTTGCCTGTTTCTGACTGCTCCATGCGTTTCTCGATACTGCCAACTACCTTAATAAGTGGCAGCGTAATTGCCAAATAGAACAGAGCTGCTGTCATGTATGGCGTCATGTTTCCCGTTGAGGTAGTGAGGTTTTTAGCAAACATCATCAGCTCCATAACACCTACAGAAGAAAGCAGCGAGGTATCTTTGTAGGACGTAATAAAGTCGCTGGTAAGAGGTGGGATAACTCGGCGGATAGTTTGAGGAATGATAATAAACGTCATGGTCTGGAAACGATTCATACCAAGAGAGCTTGCTGCCTCATACTGACCCTGCGGGATTGATTGAATGCCCGCGCGGAAAATCTCTGAAAGATACGCAGAAGAGTTAATAGCAACCACAATAAAGCCAAGCAGATTGGTGTCCAGATTGATATTTAACATAGGAAGACCAAAGAACAGAATATAAATCTGCAGGAAAAATGGGGTTCCACGCAACAAATTGATATATACCACCGCAAGTGCACGCAGGAGCGGATTCTTGGAAATCTTTAGCAGAGCAAAGCCCATTCCCAGCACAATGGCCACAGGATAGGCGCAAATTACAATTGCAAGACAAACCAGCCATCCAGGAAAAAGCATCACAACTGAAGAGACAATCAGTTGAGGCTTTAAGAACATGCTCAAAAAGTGGTTGGAATTCCACGCTTCAACCCAAGGCTGAGCATCAAGCCAATTCACTAGAGCCTGAACAGGTGTGTTAGGAATAATGGTGATTTCGGGAGAAGAAGCAAGCTTTTGAGTCCCTTGCTCAGTGGTATATGTTCCCTTAACAGTGTACGAACCGCCGTTAGCAGGAAACTTCATGCCGGAAATCTCTACACGAATAAGCTTTTGAGCGTCCACGGGTGTTGCAAAAGAGATCACAACCTGCGTTCCCTGGACGCTTGCAGTTGCCTCGATCTTCTCGCGCGTAAGACCTGAAAGAACGGTCACCTTAGTGGTTGCATTCTGCAAATCAGAGCCCTCGGGAAGCTGCAACGTCAGCTGAGAGACCTGCTCGTCTTCAACTGTTCCCTCCCAGGTCAAACGGGTCTCTTTGCCGCCAATAACACCGTTGCCTTCCGTCTGGTTTGACTTGACCGTTGCTTTATTTGTAGTAAGAGCAAACGCGCTCTGAGCAGAAAATGCGCTTAGGGACATAAAGAACAATCCGCTCAAAAGCAATGTGGCGAGAAGTACTACAAGCAGTGAGGAGCACGCGCGAATATGTAAGCACTTTGACTCAGCCGAATCATGAGCCAGACTCTGAGGCGCAGATTCAGCATTGAAACTCGCAGATGACATGCACAAGAACAGTTGCTGTCCTGACATAGTTTTGTGCAAAAGTGCAATCACGTGATACTCCTTTAGAGCTTGAGGTGCCTAAACGCTGATACTAAAAACAGAGCAGTGCTTGAAGCCAAATCTGACTTCAAGCACTTTTTTGTTGAGCTGGTAAAACTAGATGTTAGAGCCAAACCATTTGGTCTTGAGAGCAGTCATGGTTCCGTCCTTCTCCATGTCAGCAAGCACCTTGTTGATAGCCTCGGTCAATGCAGGATTGTCCTTGGAAACAGCAATGCCATACTGCTCACCTGTTGGAATCTCTTTTGCAATAGTCAGATCAGAGTGTGAAGTGCTAATCAGATTGGAAGCAACGGGCAGGTCAATGACCATTGCGTCATACAGACCGGTCTGGACTCCTGCCATTGCTGCAGCAACATCGTCTACAGAAACAATAGTTGCGTTTGGAAGGTTCTCCTTGGCCCAGTCCTCGCCAGAGGTGCCTGTCTGAACAACAACCTTCTTAGAAGCGTCGTTGAGCGACTGCTCGGTCTCGGTGCTGCCAGACTTAACAACCAGGGACTGATTGGAGTCGAGATAAGAAGTAGTGAAGTCTACCTCCTGAGAGCGCTCGTCAGTGATGGTAATACCTGCGATAGCAACGTCTGCTTTGCCACCCTGCTTAATAGTTGGAACAAGAGTGTCAAACTTCTGGTTTGGCAGGTACGTGACCTCGAGGTTGAGCCTCTTTGCAATCTCGGTAATAAGATCAACGTCAAAACCAACAGGAGTAATTGAGTTGCCCTCAAAGTACTCAAATGGTTGGAAACCAAGCTCTGCAACAACAGTCAGATGACCCTTAGTTACCAGCGTATAGCCAGACTCTGACTGTGATGTGGCGCTTGACTGAGCATTTTCTTGCTTAGAAGGCGAACAAGCCATAAGGCCCATAAGTGCACATGCCATAGAAACAACTGCGACGCCCTTTAGGGCGGCTTTCTTAACTGTAGTTACAAATGAAGATTTCATATCTGCCTCTTCCTGAATAAATCTGAGCTGAAATTCATTGGAATGAATTATAGGAAGCAAATATGAAAAATCTACTTATAATTTTTATCGTATTTCTCATCTTTATTGCATAAAAATGGCGAGAAGAAATATATCTTTGCATAAATGACTATTATTTAGTCATTCTATCCAATAAAGACCAGGTAAAAGTAATTTTTTCAGTTCATAAAACGGTAACAATTTGAAAAAGAAAGCAGAAATCTTCGCGCGTAACAAGGGTTTCTCGTCAAAAACCCTGCTCTGAATAAATCAAAGCAGGGTTCAAAGAAACATATAAATGCAACCGGAATAGTCGCTTAGCAACCTGCGTAGTATTTCTGGGTATCCCAGTCAGTAACCGCCAGGCAATACTCACGCCACTCCTCTGCCTTGCGCTCGCACAGGTACGAGAAGATGTGCTCACCAAGAACATCTTTAAGAAGCTCAGACTGCTTGAAGCGCTCAAGTGCCTCTCCAAGATTAGTGGGGAGCTTCTCGCCATAATCGGCAGGATTTCCGCCTACAAACTCTTCAGGAAGCAAGAGGCCTTCTTCAATACCCTTAAGTCCAGCCATAAGCGTGACAGCATTAGCCAAATAAGGATTTGCGGTTGGATCAGGAATACGCAGCTCGGCACGGGTGGCAACATGCTTTCCTGGCTTATGCGTAGGAATACGAACCATAGCAGAACGGTTTTTACGACCCCAGGTTGCATAGGCAGGAATAGCATCACGGTCAAAGCGCTTATAGGAATTAACCGTTGGGTTAGTAATAAGCATGTACTCGGGAGCGTACTTAATAAGACCTGCAATGTAGTGTTGAGCAAGCTCAGAAAGGTGGGCCTCGCTCTCAGTCTTTGGAGCCCAGAACAGAGACTCGCCATCGTGGTCAAGAAGTGACTGATTCAAAAGCATGGCTGAGCCAGGAACTCCCTGAAGAGGCTTTGGCATAAACGAAGCAAACACACCGTGAAGTGTTGCAATATGTCTGATAACCAGACGAGCAGTAACAATGTTATCCGCGCAAGTTAGTGCTTCTGCATAACGGAGCTCAACGCCGTTTTGAGCAGGGCCAGCTGCATGGAAAGAATACTGAACAGGAATAGAAAGATTCTCAAGTGCACGAGACGTGGAGTATCGAAGACTATGGCTGAGATCAGCAGAATTCAAATCAAGATATCCAGCCTGATCAATAGGCTTTGGCTCAGAGCCACTCACAAAATAAAAATACTCAAGCTTAGGACCAACATTTGCGACATAGCCAAGGTCTTCTGCCTTGATAAAAGCATTTCTCAGTACAAGGCGTGGATCGCCTGTAAAAGCCTCACGTCGAGGAGTCTGAATATCGCAGAATACGTTTGCAACTACCCCATCATCTGTCTTCCATGGAAGAATCTGGAACGTGTCTGCGTCAGGGAATGCGAGAAGATCGGACTGCTCCTGGGAAGCAAAGCCGTCAACGTTGGAGCCGTCAAAACCAATGCCCTCAACAAAAGCCTCTTCTAGCTCCTCGGGGGAAATGGAGAGAGCCTTTAATCCGCCGAGTACATCGGTAAAACAAAGACGCAGGTAGCGGACGTCTCGCTCCTCTACCGTGCGAAGAATATAATCAATTTTCTTATCCGTACTCATACGGTCCTCCCGGGTCAGAAAACTGGAATCGTAACTACCATGACACATTCTTGTTACGGCTATGTTTCCACTTCCCTGAAACCGGGCGAATGGTAAAAATTGTTAATGAAATTGTGACAATTGACCTATTGAGCGTCAAAAGCCTTATCGACATCAGAAATCATTTTCTGAGCAACACCGCAGTGACCATCTCCATCATGATGAGTGCCACAGCTACTGGATGAAGAGCATCCAGAACAAGAGCCCTTTTTTGCACTCTTAAGTTGAGAGCGGACACAAAGAGCAACAAGAGCAATGACGATAAGGACAACCAAAATATCAATTGGACTCATACAGATACTCCTCAATTTGTTAACTACGGCATACTATACCCTCATTGCATGTTTACATACGCTGAATCATAAATTATTTGCAGAATCTAAATTCTTACCAAAACAATTGAGAACTGCGCTCTAATTCAAAGTGAACTGCCCCCCATTTCTTATGTCCAAGTTTTGGGACGCAGTTCATATGCGGGTGATTATGATTCTGCAGCGTGTTAGCGTCGGCTTTTAGG
>NZ_DBHHJM010000007.1:0-80830 GCF_057237245.1 Lancefieldella sp. | reverse complement strand
ACTTAGGGTTATACCCTAAGAGCAAACCACCCGCTATGCGGGTGGTTATGATTGTTATCAGTCGTCTTAAGCGGCAGCTTTATAACCCAGAAGTAAGCTCTTTGCAGAATGTTTGCTTTTGTTCTATATGATGCACGTCCTTTCTGTTTTCTCGCCCCTGATAGCGAGCAGGTACGCCTTGGCTACGCGCAGCTTCTGCATTTGTACTTGCAGTGAGTTCAGGGAGTCCTTGCCATACGCGTTTTGGCATCCAATGGGCGCGCAAGTCATATCCTCTTTCTGCAGGCCCGCGACCCTCTAGACCAACTCCTTCATAGAAGCGCCTCCACATGGCTTGCACGTATTTCTCATCAGTCGCAAGGTCTGTTCTAGAGAGCAGTTCTTCCAAAGAGGCATCGTCCAGCTGAATTGTTCCAAAGGTCTTCATTTCTGGTGCATAAAAACTGACTATATGATGAGCTGGATCAACAATAAAAAACCGCTCTGTACTCATCCGTTTGACAAAGTAATTGCAAGTTAGTGGCACTACGTTTGCGTTAGGTTGAAATACAGACATAAAAGAGCCATCTGACATGCGAGAAAACCGCACAAATTGCCGCGTATGCTCTCGCTCAGTTTCTACCTGCCTAGCCAGCGCATTAAACTCTGCCACGGTTGGGTCTGCAATATCTTCAAGGGCTCCTACACCATAGGAGAATGCAAGACGAATGTATCGATGCACAATCTCCGGCATAGTATGAGCATCTGAAGCACATGCCAAAACAATGCGACGTGTTATTTCTCTTGTGCCTACTTTCTTCTCTAGTCCAGTTAGAACTCGTTTAGCCAAGGCTACTACTGAGTCATCAGAAGGGTCTGGTCCACAGAGAACATGCTCCCCAAGGCTAGGCTGACAAAAGTTTTCTCTAACAAGACGTACGTGTGCGGGGTTAGCATGTGAGAGATAAGTGAGTCCTACAGCCCCTACAACGCCTTCTAAGCTTGGATTACAGGAGATAACAACCTTCTGAGGCTTGGAGAGTCTTGTAAGCCTCTGAACAAGTGAGACAAGCTCTACGCTTTGATCAGAAGAGCCTGAGTTGAGAGGACTCAATACGGCGTCTTGTTTTGTTGTACGAACTTGCTTTGGCATCAGCAATTACCCTCTGTTTAATCAGTTCTTGGTCAAGTGGAGCTGAGGCATCTCTTACGCCACAGCAGGTGAGAAAGTGATGAGATCGTTTGAGCTGTATTCCCAGCCGTTTAAGATCATCAAAGGTGAGGCGAGACCGTCTTCTTGCAGCAATAATTCTTCGTGCGCCGGTAGGGCCAATACCGGGCACTCGTAAAAGTATTTCTAGTGGAGCATCCATAATCTCTACAGGAAATTGATTAAGATGTGCCAGCGCCCATCCAAGCTTTGGATCAATTTCTAAATCAAGCCAAGGTGCTTCTGGAGAAACCAACTCATCAGGAGAAAACGCATAGTAGCGCATAAGCCAATCAGCCTGGTAAAGACGGTGTTCTCTACGCAGGGGAACAGGAGTGCCCAACTCTGGAAGACGATGGTCTTCTATAACAGGAATATAGGCAGAGAAGAATACTCGTTTCAATTCAAATTGCTGATAAAGCGCTTGCGATAAGTGCAATATTTGATTGTCTGATTCTGGAGAAGCTCCAATGATAATTTGCGTTGATTGCCCAGCAGGCGAGAAGGACCTCTTGTCTGAAGACACCCTTGATGAGCGCATAAAGGTATTCTTCAAGCAGTTTGAACGAAGAGCTAAACCTTCTTTTATGATCTGCTTCTGAGCAGGAATAACAATGCCCTTATATTTGCCAACAGACTTCACAATGCCCTTTGATGCATTTTTAGCTTCAAGCAATTGCCTTTCTTCAGAGACGCGTAGGCGGTGAATGAAAGACATGGGTTTAGTAACCGTTTCTGCGTTTTTGTGAGGACAAAGTTTAGTAAGTGAGGTTGAGCTAGGTAATTCCAGATTGACAGAGAGTCTATCTGCTAAGCGGCCAATAGCATCAATAAGATCTGGATCTGTTCCGGGAATTACTTTTGCATGAACATAGCCGTTAAACAGCAACTCATTCCTAAGGTAGGAGAGGCATTCAATCATGAGTTCTGTGGTGTGGTCTGGCGATCCTATAACACCTGAGGAAAGAAAGAGCCCCTCTATGTAATTTCTTTTATAGAAATCTACGGTAAGCTCTGCTAATTCCTGTGGTGTAAAGGTAGCCCGCTTGGTTTGTGCAGAAGATCTATTGACGCAGTAAGCACAGTCATAACAACAAGCATTAGAAAGTAAAACTTTTAGCAGCGTAATACAGCGACCATCAGGGGTAAATGAGTGGCAACAGCCGGCCGCTGAGGCCATTCCTACCTTTCCTGCCTGCGGATCTCTGTCTACACCAGAAGAAGTGCACGCCGCGTCAAATTTGGCTGCATCTGCAAGTATGGTGAGTTTATCAAGAGTATCCATGGCAGCAACTTTCTACTTGAAAATAGAACGTCTGTTCGTATACTTAGACTATCACGAATGGGGAAGAAGTAAAGAAAAATCTAGAACAAATGTTTGTCATTTTAAAACCGCAGAAAGAATGTGAATGACGTGTGAAGGATGTATACTTTTCCCATCAGCAACTGCGGAAGGAATGGCCATGAGCATACAGAAAAACAGCTCTTCACCATGCCTTTCTCGCCCCGTGAATTTACAAGTTCCCACCTACGCGTTGCGTGCATTAGAAGTTCTTGAAGATGCCGGATTTGAGGCGTGGATTGTAGGCGGCTGGGTACGAGACGCCCTACGCGGCTCATTTGCCCATGACATTGACATCACAACATCGGCAACGTGGCAGCAGAGCAAAGCGGCTTTTGAGGCTGCAGACATTTCTGTGCATGAAACAGGTATTGCATATGGAACCGTTACTGCTGTTGTCGAGAAGCACCCTATTGAGGTCACAACGTATCGCTGTGACGGAGAATATCTTGATGGTCGTCGTCCTGATTCTGTGCAGTTTGTCTCTCGTATAGAGGAAGATCTTGCTCGTAGAGACTTCACTATTAATGCAATGGCATATCACCCAAAGAGGGGATTGCTTGATCTTTATGGCGGTCAAGAAGATTTATCTGCGCGTGTAATTCGCGCTGTTGGGGAGCCTAAGGTTCGCTTTACAGAGGACGCTCTTCGCATGCTGCGTGCCTTGCGGTTTGCATGCAGACTCTCGTTTTCAATTGAGGAGAAGACACATCAGGCACTTACTGAGTGTGCGCCGCTACTCTCTCAGGTTGCATCTGAGCGCATTGGCTCGGAAGTGGCTCAAATTGTTGAGGCTGGCCATATTGCCCATGCTATCAAGCTGGGATTTCCTGTTCTAGCGATAGCAATTCCAGAGCTCTTACCACTTCAAAACTTTGATCAAAGAAGTCCGTATCATGCTTATGACGTGCTGGAACATACAGCTCGAGTCTGCTCTGCAACAGAAGCCTTTACTGCAGGTACTGCAACACCTGCGCTTAGGTGGGCGGCGCTTCTACATGATATTGCAAAGCCAGAAATGTTTAGCGTTGACGCAGATGGAAGAGGCCATTTTTATGGCCATCCAGAAAAGGGCGCGGTTGTAGCAAAGGCGCTACTTAAACGTTTAGCTTTATCACAACATTTGAGCAATGAAGTTTGTGCTCTTGTAGCATTACATGACTATGATGTGGATATTACAACAACGTCTCTCAGGCATATGATTGCCCTGTTAGCCGAGGCAAGTAAATCGGATGGCATTGCCCTTGCGTATGACCTTTTGACGTTGAAGCAGGCTGATGCCTTGGCAAAGGCAAATCCTTATCGCAGCTACGCAGTAACGCTTGAAGCTATGAGAGAGCTCCTCTTACATGAGGCAAAACAAGAGATTGCTCAGCATCCGCAAGAGCTGTGCATTTCGGGCGCAGAAATTATGGAAGTGCTCTCGCTTCAGCCAGGACCTGCTGTCGGTGTGTGTCAACGTAGGCTTTTTGAGCTTTATTTAGCAGGTCAAGTGAAGAATAGAAAAGAAGATCTTCTCGCCATTCTTGCTCAGGGTAATTGGTAAAAATAATAAAGAGTGCCAGATTTAATCAATAAAAAAAGTAAGGCCTTTGTATTTTTATAGGTTCGGTAAAACGGTATAGTAGGCATAAAAAATTATCAGAGAGGCGTCATTTTATATGACGGATAGTGTCGTATGGGGGAGTTCATGGGCGAGAAGCGCGATTATATTACGTTAGAAGTCATACATCACAATGCTTATGAACAACAGCCTGCAGAAGAACCTGAAGCTCCAGCGCCTTCCATTTCTCATATTCGTGCTGAAGCTCGTACTAAGAAAAGCGCAGCTACACGTAAGCGTATTATGCACGAGACAACCAAGCTCATGCTTGCTCGTGGAAATACCAACTTCAAAATGAGTGAGATTTCAGATCGTGCTCGTCTTTCAAAGGGCGCGCTATATTACTACTTTTCTGATAGAGAGGCCCTTTTGCAGGCAATCTTTGACGAGAGCGTTGATGAGCTTGCAAAAGATATTGCGCATACCATTGGTAATAAGCCTGCCTCAAAAGAGACGCTTCATGCAATCATCGCTCAACTTGCTGCTCATATTTTGCCTGACTCACCTTTGGTTTTGGCTTTAATTAACAAGCTTGCAAGCTCTGAGCAGGCGCTTATTACCAACATTGAGGGACCACTTTCCCGCGTGGTTGTTCTCCTTGCTAATCAGCTTGAGATGGGAAAATTGCAAGGCTTTATTCGCCAGGGTGTTGATTCAAGACTTGCTGCCTGTTCTATTACGGGTGCATTGGTTCTCTCGGCCATTGGCCTGATGGGAGAGCGCCACGGTGCGGAGGGTTCTGATGAGCTTGCACAGAATCTACTAGATATGACACTTGCCGGCATTGGAATAGACGAGTAATCATACGAGTTTTTGCATAATGCCAGTTTAACTATGCAATTTAAAGAGCGCCCTTGTGGTGCTCTTTTTACAATTTTCTTGACTGATCCTGCTCAAAAGTGTCTTTGGTGGGTATAGTAAGAGTGGTTGCGCGTAGAAGAACGCAAATATTCTGCATAAGCAGAGAAGCCATGCGTGAAAGGACAGTTCATGGCACACAAAAACTATCTGTTTACCTCGGAAAGTGTTACTGAGGGACACCCAGACAAGGTTTGTGATCAGATTTCTGACGCAATTCTTGATGCAATCCTGGCAAAAGAGGCGGAGCTTGAAGAGCGTGGATACGTTTCTCCAAGTGGTGTTCCAGCTTGCTTGGATAACGTTCGTTGTGCATGTGAGACCTTTGCTACTACAGGAACTATTGTGGTAGCAGGAGAAATTCGCACTCAATCCTACGTTGATGTCCAGGAGATTGTTCGCAATACTCTCAGAAACATTGGCTATGACCGCGCAAAATATGGTTTTGACTGCGAGACCTGCGGCGTTTTAAGCCTCATTCACGAGCAAAGCCCCGATATTGCTCAGGGCGTTGATCAGTCCTATGACACGCAGGCAGGACGCACTACCGATCCGCTTGATCTTATCGGCGCAGGCGATCAGGGCATGATGTTTGGCTTTGCATCTGATGAGACCGATGTTCTTATGCCAATGCCAGCTTACCTGGCACAGCGTCTGGCTCAGCGCCTTTCAGAGGTGCGTAAGTCTGGCGAGGTTGAGTACTTGCGTCCAGATGGCAAAACTCAGGTTACCGTTCGTTATGAGGACGAGAAGCCCGTTGAGGTCACAGCCATTGTTGTTTCCACGCAGCATGCTCCAGAGATTGAAGACATGTCTGTTATCAAGCAGGATATGATCGACCACGTTATTGCACCTGTTATGGGTGAGGTCAACATTGCTTGGGATAACGCTGACATTTACGTTAATCCAACTGGTCGCTTTGTTGTTGGTGGACCTATGGGAGATACTGGTCTTACCGGCAGAAAGATTATTGTTGATACCTATGGCGGCATGGGTCGTCATGGCGGCGGCGCTTTCTCTGGAAAGGATTGCACCAAGGTTGACCGTTCAGCAGCATATGCAGCACGTTGGGTTGCAAAGAACGTTGTAGCAGCTGGTCTTGCCAAGAAATGCGAAGTTCAGCTTGCCTACGCCATTGGTGTTTCTCATCCACTGTCTATCATGGTTGATACTTTTGGCACTGGCATTGTTGACGATGCTGTTATTGAGCAGGCTATCGAGAAGGTCTTTGATCTTCGTCCTGGTGCCATTATCAGAGATCTTAAGCTGCGTCGTCCTATCTTCTCTAAGACAGCAGCATACGGACACTTTGGCCGCAAAGACCCAGACTTCACATGGGAAGCAACTGATCGTGTTCAGGAGCTTAAGGACGCAGTTTCTGCAATTCAGGCATAACGTTCTTACAAGGTAATCTTGTACAACCTCATAGAACCTTCTTCCAGCACCACCTCAAAACCTGGGGTGGTGTCTGTTATTTGCGTGATACCTCTGAAGGTTCCAGGTTTGTAAGTACTGGTAACAGCGTTGGAGTAATCAACAACGTTGTTCAGAATAAGGACATACTGCACGTTAAGGTCGCGTGCCGTTTGAAGTACCTCGGGATCGCTGGCAATGCGATTAAGGCGTTTACGAAGAATTGCACTTGCAGGACGTTCTGAAGCGTCATAGCCGTTAGGGAAGCGCCAGAGCACATGTAAGTCGTTAGTGCCATACGCCCAGAGACTGCCATCTTGAGGTAGGTTTGCAATAACAGCACCTGCAGGAACGGTAAGCTCCACGCGACGTAAAAACTCCAATTCTTCCGATGTCAAAATGTAGTGATCACCATAGGCCTTCTCGGAAGCCTGTTTAAAGGCAGTAGCAGCAGGAATTGGCTTTTCAGATTTAAGGTTTGGCATAGGAACCACATAGTTGAGCACAACCACACACGCAATAACTGCGCCAGCAATCAGAGGTTTAGTCCAAACGTTGCAAAAGACGCAGGTCTGAGCTTTGGTCTGAGCCTGAGTAGCTTTTTCTCGCCAAGAGGCAAACGTTTCCAGAGCAGCCCCGGCAAGGGTGGCCAGGCCAAGCGCTGCTAGCGGAATTGCCATAATGACGCAGCTTGCCGCAATGCGGAATGGATCGGTATACCAAAATCCTGAGAGATATCCCTTCAGAGGAACGTCAAACGTAATAATAAAAATGCAGAGTATAGACAGGTACATAAAGGCAGATACCATCCATCGAGCCTGCTTGTGCTTAAACGTCCATACAGCGCCTACAAGCACGCAGATTGAAAGTATCGGTTGTGGAGAAACAAGCTCTCCACCTGCGTACGACTGTCCAATAAAGTCCATACCAAGAGCGTGCAAAATAGCATCTTGCAGGCTTGAGTAGGCGCTCCACCAGAAATTGAGAGCCACGCCTCGAACAATCAAAACGTAGTAGAAAACAGACCAAATAACCAGCGCAAAGATAAAGAATACGTATGCCAGCGTAACAGGCTTGATTTGTTTTCCAAAGAGAACAACTCTGCGTTTTGACTCTCCAATGCGCGCAAAACTCCAAGGTAGAAGCACAACAATTGACGAGAAAATCGTGGAAGGATGCAAGATAAAGAGGGTAATCAAGCCAAGAACAAATATGACAATAAGCCAGATGAGGTCGTGTTTTGGTGTTTTTGAGCGAGTCATCTGCATAAAAATCCACCAAATAGAAGGCATTGCACAGAAGGCTACGGTGTTAGGAAAGATTGGTCCATAGATGAGAAGCGACCAAGGGAAAACAAAAAATGCTAGGCAAACAAAAGCTCCACTGATAAGCGCAATGCGATGTTTAGGAAGAACTTTTGCAATAAGTGAGCAGATTGAGAGTGGAAAGACAATGGCTGCACTGACAAAGTTGAGTGCATTACCTGCAATAGGAACGGTTGTAGAAACAAGCTGCGTTGTTAGTGCAACAATGATGTTCCAGCCTGAAGGATAAAATCCTGAAGTCCCCGGCTCCCAAGGTGTAATTGAAGCTTCTACGGTGCTGTAGAAGTCATAGTGAATTGATGAGTACTTTTGAGACTCAATCATTGCCTGCGTGACATCTAAGTGATGCACAATGTCCCAGCCCTGAACAAAGGAGCTGGCAGAGGGCAGGGTTGGTAAGAAGAGAAACCCTACGGTAAGAAGACCAATTGCAACGTACAGAAGAGGCATCCAGAAAGGGAGTTCTTCGCAGATGAATGCTGGTGCAGGGCTAGTTAATTGCTTGCCAGCGCGTATTGCTTTGGATTTGACGGGTTTCTCGCCTCTGTGGTGTTCTTTGTGTTTGGGAGCAACATAAAAAACGTAGCCATTGACTAGAACTGCGATAAGCAGTGGAACAAGAACCATTACAGCCAAGGGGATGGGGATGTTCAGTGCGCTAAAGATTTCTCCCTCAATAAAGAAGAGTGCGCAGCTAACCAAAGGAGCACTAACAAGTGCCCAGGGCTTTGGCATGCCGGAAGCATGCAACAAAATGACACCCGGCACGTAGAGCAGGGCAATAATGACAACTACACTTTGGAAGAACTCAAGCCACATCCTGATCCAATCAAGGTGTTAGTAAAAATTCTTATACTTCTGGGTCGCACGTCTGGGTCATACAACTGGGCGTGACAGTTATTTCAAACAGACTGGTCTATTTTACGATAGAAGCAAAAGTGGTGTTGAGATAAACAAAAAGGACTTCCGAAGAAGTCCTTGAACATTTGGTAGCCCGTACCAGATTCGAACTGGTGATCTCCGCCTTGAGAGGGCGGCGTCCTGAACCGCTAGACGAACGGGCCATGTATGACTGGGAGGACATGGCTGGGATAGAGAGAGTCGAACTCCCGTTGACGGAACCAGAATCCGCTGTCCTACCACTAGACGATATCCCAAGATGTCATCCGTGCGCATCAGCGCGAGAAATAACTATAAAGGAGACTCGTCAGAGATGCAAGCAATAATTTCAAGAAATTCTGTTTGCAGCAAAAAATATTATACAAAACGCATCCCTAAGCGCAAGGAACGTCTCTAGTATTTGAGCTGAGCATGCGTTCTGCATCAATAAGCGCCTGGTCAAGAGGGGCACAACCGGTGCAACTTGCGCATGCGGTAGGAGCGCTTGGAGTTGCGGCAAGACCACCTTTAGCTGTTTCTCTGAGAGAAACAGGGAGCGCGGCGCCAACTTCTGCCATAGCGTGCGCAACCTCATCAAACGGAATTGGGTTACCAACGCCCGCAAGAGCAAGCTGAGAAGAGCTTACGGCAGCGGCTACACCAATAGCGTTTCTATCTTGGCAAGGATACTCAACCAGTCCTCTGACAGGGTCACAGACTAGTCCTAGAAGGTTAGAGATGGCAATAGAAGCAGCGTCCAAGCACTGTTGTGGAGTGCCACCCAAGAGCTCGGTCAGTGCAGATGCGCTCATGGCAGCAGCAGATCCAACCTCTGCCTGACAGCCGCCCTCAGCGCCAGAAACACTTGCGTTGGTGGTTAGGATGGCTCCAATAGCACTTGCATTCCAAAGCGCAGAGATAACTTGCTCGTCGGTGGCACCAATCTCTTCTGCTACCGAGATAAGCGATCCTGGTACAACGCCAGAAGCTCCTGCAGTAGGAGCGGCAACAATGACGCCCATGGTTGCTGAGCGCTCAAGCACGGCCATAGCGTAGGCAACGGCTCGTGTTTGCGTGGTGCCCATAAGCGCACTTGAGATTGCTGTTGGGGTGTTTGCTACGGTTTTGGCCTGACCGTTGAGCAGACCACCAATGGATTGACGAGGTGTCTTGATAGTGTCGTGAACCTCATCGCGCATAATCTCAAGAACATGAGCCATCTCGGCGTCTACGTCGGCATCTGGCCGCAGGTCCTTCTCGCGCTGGCGCATAATCTGGCCAATGGAGGCTCCCGTCTTGGAGCACCTGGCGAGAAGATCTGCGCCGTTGTCAAAGGCTCCTGAAAGCACGTCGTTTGTGACCTGTGGAGCTGCTCCTGGAATGGAAACCTGAGCGGCATAGGAAACGTGAGGCGCCAGCTGGAAGAGGTCGAGGACCTTCTGCTCAATGGGCTCGTCAATCTCAAAGACGGTGTGCGCAAAGCCGCCGCGCTCTGAGCGGAAGGTGCGCATAGTTGCAACATTGATGTTTTGTGTAGCCAAAATAGTAGTGAGAGCTGCAAGAACACCGGGTTTATCGCGATGTGAAACAAAAATGGTGGGCATATCACCAGACATGCGAATGCGTACGCCATTGACGCCAGAGATGCGAATACGGCCGCCACCTACGGACTCACCCATAACAGAAACGTGAACGTTATCTGCGCCAAAGAGATGAATTTCTACGGTGTTTGGATGCAGAGTCTCGTCGTCGCCCTTTTCAATAACGCTGTAGTCGAGGTGGGCTTCTTCTGCCAACGTGAGCGCTTCACGTACGCGTGTATCGTCTGGAGCAAGGCCCAAAATACCTGCAATCAGAGCGTAATCAGTGCCGTGACCAAGGTGGGTATGAGAGAAGGAGTTGTAGAGCCAAAACTCAACGCGCTCCAGCTGCTTTGGTGCAAGCGAGCGTGCAACCAGGGCAATGCGCAGGGCTCCTGCTGTGTGCGAGGAAGAAGGACCCACCATAATGGGGCCTAGGACCTCAAACGCAGACATAGAAATCATAGCTACTCCAAAACTAAACAAACGATAACGATAAAAGAGCTGCAAAACCATCTGTTTTACAGCTCTTGAGTGGTTTTACTTTTGATACCCACTTACGCTTGGAAGAATACGCGGCAGGCGCGCATTCAGCGCGTTATTTGCAAAGCTCCAGAGCGCGGTCAAGGCGAGCAAGGCAAACCTCACGACCAAGAAGCTCCATAGACTCTCCAAGAGGAGGGGAGACCATGTTGCCGCACTCAGCAACACGAATGGACTGGAAGACAATGCGTTTCTTAAGGTCAAGCTGCTCTGGAAGCACCTCAAGGGCAGCGTCAATTGCTGCAGCCTTCCACTCGTCTTCAGAAACGCCCTCAAGAGCGGTCTTTGCAGCCGCAAGGACGGTAACACTCTGAGCAGCGTCTTTGGTAAGGCCCTTCTCAACACTCTTCTGGTCAAAGGTGACGTTTGCGCCTTCATATAGGAAGCGGGACTTCTCAATGACGTCTGGGCTTACTGTGGTACGAGGACGAAGAATCTCGGAGAGCAGGTCATACCAGCTTGGACGAGTTGCGTAAATCTCATCTGCGTCAGTTGTATTGCCCTGAACAGGCTCTAGACCTGCGCTTACAAGCTCTGGAATCAGAACAGTTTTTGCAAAGGTCTGGTTGTCCATATTGGCAAGATACGTTGCATTAATCCAGTTCAGACGCTCTGGATCGGACTTAGCAGGGTTCTTGGAAACGTGGTCCAGAGAGAACTGAGATGCCAAAACGTCGCGAGGAACAATGGTTGTCTCGCCATCAAGTGACCAGCCGAGAAGAGCCAGGTAGTTGACAAAGGCATCTGCAAGATAGCCCTGGTCACGATACTCTTCAACAGAGGTTGCTCCATGGCGCTTGGAGAGCTTCTTGCCGTCAGGACCCAAAATCATGGAGATGTGCGCGAAGGTTGGAACAGGTGCGCCCAGAGCCTCGTACACTATAATCTGACGAGGAGTGTTAGACAGGTGGTCATCGCCACGAATGATGTGGGTAATGCCCATACCAGCATCATCAACAACGGTGGCAAAGTTATAAGTTGGGGTGCCGTCAGAACGGAAGATGATAAAGTCATCAAGCTCGCGAGCGTTAAAGGTTACGTCGCCGTGAACAGCGTCGTGGACAATAACGTCACCGCGGTCCAGAGGAACCTTGATACGGATGGTATAAGGCTCGCCAGCATCAATGCGGCGCTGTGCCTCTGCAGGATCAATGTTTCTGCAGGTACGCTGATAGCCCTGGAAGGGGTCGTGGCGCTCTTCTGCGGCCTTCTTGTCTTCAGCGAGCTTCTCTGGCGTGCAGAAGCAAGGGTATGCCTTGCCCTCTGCCAGCAGTTTATTTGCTGCCTCACGATACAAATCAAGACGCTCGGTCTGGCTATAAGGACCGCAATCGCCGCCCTTATCTGGACCCTCGTCCCAATCAAGACCAAGCCACTTCATGGCGCGCAGAATAATCTGAGTGTTCTCCTCAGTTGAGCGCGTAGGATCTGTGTCATCAATACGAAGAATAAACTTGCCACCATTTGCGCGAGCAAAAGCCCAGTTATAGATAGCAGTACGTGCACCTCCGATGTGCAACTTACCTGTTGGTGATGGCGCAAAACGTACTCTAACCTGCTTCTCTGACAAAACTCCTCCTTGGCAGTTATTTTCTAGCGAGAAAATCTAGTTTATGCACTCTTTAGTATAACGCTTGAACACAGGTAACCGACAACGTTGCCTAGTCTTCAAACATATTGTGGTCTGCAAATTCTGCTTGCACGGTACGAATCATAAGGTCTACGTCTTCAAGTCCCAAGTGACGTTCCTTCTCGTCCGCTGCGAGCGTGTGCCTACGACGTGCCCAGTTCTCAAGTGCGGCAGGGGAAGACTCTCGCGGAAGAGACCTAATTTCTGGGTCCAAACGACGGCAGATATCACGGGAGTCAATGACAATAATCTTGCCCGCTTTTCTAGCCTCTGCGTAGCCATCAATGTTGAACATGAACCAAGAATCCTCAAAGGCAGCATTGTGGGCCATAAAAGGAATCTTCTTCATAGTTGCCAGCAGGGCCTCTTGGGCTTTTTTATCGTCTCTAAATGATTTTTTGCCTTCAACATCTTTCCAGGTAATCTGGTGAATATCGGCAAGAGGGACGCCCTTTTCTTTGTACATCTCTGGGATGCCAAAGTAGGCAGTGTGAGGCTCTACGGCAACGGTGTTGCGACCAAGATTCCAGAACTCAAAGCCCACGTTAACTATGTAGCCCAGCTCAGGGAAGCGCGAGGTAGTCTCAATATCAATGCCCAAAACCGTGCCAGAAACGCTCTTCTCGACATACGCAATTTGCAAGTCGTTAAGGAGCGGACCTGCGGTTTTAAAGACAGCCTTAGGACGACGACGCTGCATCTTTGCAACAGCAGCCGCAAGGTCGTCGTTTGAAAGACCGCGAGAAAGGCCAACGCCTCGATGGTTTCTGAGCCTCTCCACACCGTAGGTATCGCAGAGCGAGCGCGTTCTATCAGCAAGCTGCTGAATGACAGAAAACTCTACAGGCTCTTGGCCAAGTGGCGCTTCCTTCCAGGCATCAAGCAGCGTTTTAATGGCATCACAGTTTTTGTTGACCTCGCCGATGATGGACTGATCATCAACAAGAAGGCCAGGTATGACAAACGCATTAGCGTGCTCAATAGCTTGATTGATATCCATACACTCTCGCTTTGGTGGGTGAGAATTAGTTCAACATATAAGTATCTACCCTGAAGCGCGTATTCTTTGCGTCATTTTCTAGAAAGTGCGCGCCTCACTAAAAATGCGTGCTAGGCTGTTGAGTGCAACACAGTTCTATGAAAGGTTTTACGCATGTCTGATTTGAATGAGTCACTTGCTCTTTCTGAGGAGCTCCTTGCTTTTATTAAGCAGAGCCCTTCTATGTTTCATACCACACAAACCATCAAAGAGTACCTGTTAGAGAATGGTTTTACCTATCTCTCCGAGGGTTCTTCTTGGGATGTTCAGCCAGGAGGCTCTTACTTTACCACGCGCAACAATTCTTCAATTGTTGCCTGGAAAGTTGGCGAGAAGTACCGTGAGCCTCAAACCTCAAGCGTTGATGCTCCTTATCACTTCCAGCTTGCTGTTGCCCATGGCGATTCTCCAACCTACAAGGTAAAAGCTCAGCCAGAGCTTACCGGTGAGGGCAACTCGCTTCGTCTGAACACTGAGGCATACGGCGGCATGCTTGATCACACGTGGTTTGATCGTCCTTTGGGTATTGCCGGCCGTGTGCTGGTCAAGGTAGGAAACAAGGTAGAATCCAGGCTGGTCAACATTGAAGATGATGTTGTTATGATTCCAAGCTTGGCTATTCATCTTGAGCACAAAAATGGTCTCTCGCCAGAGTTCAACCGCGCTAAAGATCTGATGCCACTCTTAAGCGCTGGAGAGCTTAATCCTGGCGCCTTTAACGCCCTGGTGGCTGACGCAGCAGGCGTGTCTCAAGAAGACATTCTTTCTCGTGATTTGTTCTTAGTTGATCACACGGGTGGCCGTATTTGGGGTGCTAAGAAGGAGTTTGTTTCCGCTGGTCACCTTGATGATTTGCAGTGCGCCTTTGTGGCACTTAAGGCTTTCCTTGCTTCCTCAAATGAGCAGGACATCTCTGTGTACACCTGCTTTGACAACGAGGAAGTTGGCTCAAACACCAAGCAGGGCGCTAAGTCTACGTTCCTTAAAGATACGCTGCAGCGCGTAAATGCCACGCTTGGTTTTACGCAGGAAGATTACTACCGCGCGCTCTCGGCATCTTTGCTGGTGAGCTGTGACAATGCTCATGCGGTGCACCCCAACTATCCAGAGAAGCACGATGCGGCCAACAAGCCTTACCTCAATGGCGGCATGGTTATCAAGGAAGCAGCACGTCAGTCGTACTGCACAGATGCGTTCAGTCGTGCCATTGTCGAGGCTATCTGGAAGCAGCAAAACGTTCCTTACCAGGTCTTTGCTAACAGAAGCGACATGCCAGGAGGATCTACTCTGGGCAATCTCTCCAACATTCAGGCCAGTATGCATGCTGTTGATGTGGGTCTTCCACAGCTTGCTATGCACTCTGTTTACGAGACCGCAGGCACCAAGGACACACTTCTGGGCTACCAGGCTCTTAAGGCGTTCTATGACACCTGCGTCTGCATCACCGATGCCGATTCGTTTGAGTTGAGGTAGTACCTGGCGAGAAACCCCGTGCACTAGCTATACTTAGACATATCGCATACAACACATCACCTAAAGGAGCTCCATGTCAGAAAAACTGCTTACTGCTCATGATATGGAGCTCCTAACTTGTGCAGGTATTTACGTTGAACCTCAGGCACTGAATGGTCCTGCACTGGTATTTCCTATCTCAGATGGTGAAGGCGGAGAAATACGTGTGCTGTGGCAGGGTGGCGCTTATGAGAGTGCAACATACACAGATTCTAGAAAGAATCAGCTGGTATTTCCTTATCTTGAGCTGTATGACTTACTGTTTGAAGCTGCTTGCCCCGTGCACTCAGTTTTGATGTTGGGCGCTGGCGGCTGCTCGTATCCTCGGTATTTAGTAGCTCATCATCCAGAGATTTCTTGTGATGCGCTGGAACTTGATCCCAAAATTGCATCTCTAGCTTGCAATTACTTCTTTGTGGATGAGGTTATTAGAGAAAGCAATGGTAGGCTTCAAGTGCAGGTAGCTGATGGCGTTGAGTATATAAAGAGCCTATCTACCTCTCATAACAAGCGTTATGACGCTATCTTAAACGACTGTTTTAGCGGAGAAGTTCCACCTGCAGCTATGATGACCAGTGAGTGGATGCGTCAAGTTGCCCACTGTCTTACTCCTGGCGGAAGATATCTCACCAATGTAGTTTCTGCACAGGTGGGAGAGGATGCACATCAGCTTGATGAGCTCATGGATGCTGCTCGCACTGCGTTTGAGCAGGTAGAAGTTGTACCTTTGGATCCAGAAGCAGACCCAACAGAGCCAGATAATCTTATGCTCGTTTTCCAGCGTGCTTAAGCGCTGTGAGCGCAAGCTTTTGGATATTTATTAGTCAAAAGTTTTTAGTGACGTTAATGAATTAGCATTGATAAAAAAATGAAGTGTAAAATAGAAGTTGCTGATTTTAGTTTTTGAATGATTCTCGTTTGGACACACCGTAAATTGAATTCTTTAGTCTAGTTCAGTGCACTTGATTGGAGATATGAATATATGAAAGAATCGTTTTTATCAATAAAAGAAATCTTTCATATTGGTAATGGAAAAATCAATGCACTAGTTTTTCTCGCCGTTTTAGCGGTTCTATCATCATTTCTTGAGATTTATTCGATTCAATATATGCAGTCACTTTCAGAAGTTTTTAGCACGTCGGTTACAAATAATCTTTTTCAAATTGGTTTTATCTGCGCTAAGTTTTTGATGTTAATTGTGTTTTCAACAATAGTTAGAAATTACTTTTGCTTTAGAGTCTCTATTTTTTCAAATGACATCATTAAAAATGTAAGAGAAAAAGCGTATTCAAAACTTATTGATATGGAATATGAATTAGCGATAATTCATGACAATGCGTTTTATATTAATTTGATAGACAATAACGTAAGTAGATTAAGCTTAATCTTTTCAACAAGTTTTTTTACTTTGTGTTCAGATATATTCGATACAGTGTGGATTTGCTTTTTTATGACACAAATAAATATCACTTCATTATTTATTTTAGTAATTGGCATACTGCCATTAGTTTTAATTGGCAACATATCGGCATCTGAGCAAAAAAAGTTTGCAGAAAATACAATCAAATTCAATGAGGATTTGATTGAAAAGATTAATGAAACTAATGATAACTTTTCGTATATTAAAATATTTAAAGGTAAGGAGAGGGAAGCCGATCGTTTTAACCGTATAAATACTGATATTTTAGAGAACGATAATTTATCGAGTGCGGCACTTAGTATCTTCTTTGTTATAGAGAAAAGCGTTCGATATTTATTTGTTGCGATTTCATTATTCTTTTTATGTAAAGACGTGTTAATGCAGAATGGAAATTGGATGATTCTCATCCCATTCTTGCTCTACGTACAAAGATTTTATAATCCATTTTCAAATTTGAATAAATATTCTCAGTTAATTCAAAAATCCGTTTCAAGTGCAGATAAGCTTATAGACTTTATAATCTCAAAACCAATTGAAGAGATCCCAGCTATCCATTTTATTTCTGATTCATCTGAATCAGAAGTAGTTTTGACTGGCATATCAAAAAATTATGAATCTGAATCAATTCTTGAAGATGTCACTTTTAGATTTAAAGAAGGAGTCAACTTAATCGACGGAAAAAGTGGCGTAGGTAAATCCACCTTGCTCAAAATTCTTTTAGGCTTAATTAAATCTTCGAGTGGGGAAGTGACTATTTATTCTCGAGAAGATGTCCTGAATTTGTACGCATATTCAGGACAGTCGAATAAGCTGTTTAATTTGTCCGTGATAGAAAATTTAATATATCCTAAAACCGTAGATTATCTCTCATCATCGGAAAGAATGAAATTAGAGAATCTACTAAATGAATTTGGATTCAGAACAAACATATTGAATAAAGATATTGTCAAAGAAGGGGAGAATCTTTCTGGAGGTGAAAGAAAGAGACTGTCTATTCTTAGAGCACTAATTTGTCCGTCAAAAGTTGTAGTGCTTGACGAACCATTTGCTAACTTAGATCCGAACAATATTGAGATTATTGCTCAGAAAATACAGGATCTTTCCAAGAATAGAATTGTTATTATTGTTTCTCACGAAACGTCTTTTCCTTCTTCTTTAAAATTTGATACACACTTGACTATTAGTGGTACCTAAAGGTTTCTTTGGTTTAATTCATTCTCAAAATCCAGAAGCAGACCCAAGAGAGCCAGATAACCTTATGCTCGTTTGTCAGCGTACTTAAGTGCGGTGAGCGCAAGCGCCAGGCAGCCACTCATCAGTACAATACCAATGCCAAAGAGTACCAAGAAACCATGGGCTGAACCATCTACAATCAGGCTCCAAATAATGAGAGCACAAGCAGAGACAAAGCTGCTAACGCCAGCGATTCTTGAGTAGATAAGAGTGGAATCTTTTTTACCAAAGACCGCACGTACCAAAAGTGGCGAGCCGACCGTTGTAAGGGCATAGGCAATTCCAAAAAGGAAGGTTCCTGCCAGCAAGAGTGGCAACACTGGAAGTTTAACTCCCAGCAAAAGTAAGCCAACAATACCCGAGAAAATTCCTACAAAGCAAGCAAGCTTCACGGAGATATCGCTTAAAGCACCTAGAAGCACTTTTCCAATTGCTTGACCCAGCATAGTTGTTCCAGCAAGAAGGCCTGTGGCAGCGGCAATGGCAGGAGCAGTTTCTGCAAAGGTTGCTGCATAGCTTGGGAAGTACTGAGAGATTTGCTGGTTAAAGGTAATGAGCGCGTAAAACGCAGCAACCATATAAAACTCTGGATATTTTATTGCGTTATCAGCGGAGATATCGGTAGAAGAAGTCTCTGCAACCTCAACGTTTTTCTTGTTAGTAGAGGAGAAGGTAAGAGGGGTAAGGCCAAGGTCTTGGGGTTTCTCGCGCACCACAAAAAGGGTGAAGGGGAGTGTTCCTACAAGCATAACCAGGGCAAAAATCAGATAGCAAGCGCGCCAACCTTCAGGACCAGACGAGATAATGGCAGATCCGATGGGGTTAAAGACAGTACCACCAATGCCGGTGAATGCAAAGCAGAGGCCCATAAAAGTACCAACGCGCTGGTCAAACCAATCGTTAATGAGGGCGGGGACGCACAAAAACATGAGTGCAGGTACGCCAATACCAAGTCCCACTGCGCAGAGATAAAAATGCCACATTTCTTGAGCTGCTGACATAGCTCCATATGAGATTGCGCAAATGATAACGCTTGCAGAAAGCACTAGGCGCGTGTCGTGTGTTTTATAGAACTTGCCCATGAATGGCAGAACTACCGTCATGGCAATACAGAGTACCGAGAAGACCGCAGAGAAGGCAACGCGGGGAACGCCAAAATATTGTGAAACTGGTGTGATAAAGATGCCAAAGCACGTAAGGATAATGGCGCATGGCAAAAACATGATGACAATACAAGTTGCAACGATGGCGTATGCATATTTAGTGCCGAGTAAACGATGTAGCACTGAGGCTCCTCTCTTTTGGCCAGAAATAGTGTAGGCGATGTGCCTTAAAAAGGACACATCGCCTACCAAGTCGTACAAAATTTTTGAAAGGTAAAAACCTTCATGCATGCGTTTTGCTTACGCTTTTCATGCGTTATTTTACGTGCATAAAATCTTAGCTGTCGGAGCCCCTGCGGTTCTCGCCCTCAAGAGCACGGATTGGTCCGATGTCCTGCGTGGTCTCAAGAGCACCCAGGTAGTTACCCTCTTCATCGCGAACAGCAAAGTAACGGACGTAGAGGAACTTATCTCTTACCTCAAACCAGAACTCGGAGGAGTCGCTACGACCGCTCCTGAACTCGGTGAGGATGCGACGAACAGCTTCCTGGCTCTTTGGTGGATGGCAGTCATATACGTCGCGGCCAAGGCAGCTCTTAGGACGAGGAAAAGCACGGGTGTCGCCGTGGCTGAAGTAGCGAGTCTTGTCGTCTGCATCAACAAAGGTAATGTCGAGCGGAATGGTTGCAAAGACAGCCTCAAGCTGCGGAATGGTGAACTCGCCGGTAGAGAGCTTAACCTTGCCGTCAGCAGAAATTGCTTCCTCTTCTGCCTCAGCGCCCTTCTCGTCCATAGCGGCAGCAGCTTCCATCTCTTTGAGCTTGTCGTTTGCAAGCTCAAGAGGATCTGCGTGCCATGAAGGAGGGTTGACGCCAAATGCGTGGCCAAACTCGTTCTCTTCAGCAGCAATCTGAGTCCACTGGGTGGCGGTTAGGTGCTCAAGGGAAAGTGGAATGAGGACGTTTTCTTCCTTGGATGCCATGGACTCAGCACCCTCAAT
The DNA here is from genome assembly GCF_057237245.1 of Lancefieldella sp. Lineage (NCBI taxonomy): Bacteria > Bacillati > Actinomycetota > Coriobacteriia > Coriobacteriales > Atopobiaceae > Lancefieldella > Lancefieldella sp. The sequence continues at coordinate 61,161 of NZ_DBHHJM010000007.1, read as the reverse complement.
AGCCTCATCTAGATAGTCAGCAACGGCTGCCATAAGGCCTGCATCATACTGGCCGTATGCAGTCTCGAGCAGAGCCTCTGCACCGTTAACGGCATTTCTTACCTCGTCGTCCTTACCCCACATAACCTTTGAAGGACCGGTGATATCGTGGCGCTCAAGGTGAGGGAAGAGCAGCTCTTCCTTGCGCTTGTAGTGAACAAAGACCTCGTCAAAGGCGTCCATATCAGCCTTTAGAATTGCTGCAACACCAGCGCACTCTTCGTTGCTGGAAGACTCAGTAAGCGTACGAGCACGCTTCACATCTGGAGCAACGCGGTCGTGGATAAAGGCAAGAATGCGGTCGTTCTCTTGGCGCATGGTCCAAACAGGATGGCCAGGGGTCTCTTCAACAGCACCTGTTGGTGCGCAAGAGACCTTGCCTTCAAAGAGAGCGGCATGAACGTCACAGAGCTTGAGGACCTTCTCCATAGGAACGCCGCCAGCAATGAGCTCCTGTTCAGCGTTAGAAATCTCTGTGCCAGAAACATCCTTGAAGTTACGGGTAAAGTCCTCGCGAACAGCCTCGATGTCCTCGCCGTCATTGAGGCGCTCAAGGTACTGGGCGATAAGAGCTTTGCGCTCCTCAGGAGTCTGCGCGATAGGTGCATTCTCTGCCTCTGCGGGTTTCTCGTCAGCTGGGGTTTCTGCTGCTGCAGGCTCCTCATCACCAAGAATGGTAAAGCCGTGAGAGCGGAAGATTGCTTTGAGCTCCTCAAGGTCTACGCCTTTGTGGTCGCAACCTTTAGGGATGGTCATAAAGCGTCCCATGGTCTGCAGACGGCCTGGCTCGGTAATCTCGGCAAAGCCGTTTTCTGCCATGAGGCCTTTAATAACGGGATACTTAGTGCAAATCTCATAAACGGATTTGCTTAAATCAAGAACCTGTGCCATACGGGCTCCTCTCGGATAAGTTTAGAAAGTCTACTATGGCTTACTTTATACCCAAAGTGTGACAGGACTTCCATATGGCTTTTGTTGTGGTTACAACAAAACAGAAATTATTCTTTAGTTTTAAAAGAGATCAGAATGAGAACCGGTTCTAAAAGATTTCAAGCATCTAGGACCTCCGACATTGCGTCGGAGAATGAGGCATAGTGCTTGTAATTTTCTGGATGCTCTTTCATGTTGGTGTATTCATTAAGAGCCTCTATAGTTTGAGCATTAGGAATTTCTCGCTTGATTTCAAAAGGGATTCCCTGCTCACGAACAGTCTGACGAAGAAAAATGGTAATAGCAGTAGTAAGATCCATACCTAAATCTCTGAGAAGCTCCTGAGCATTCTTTTTAAGGGTTGGATCCAAATTTATATTTGTGCTTACTTTTGCCATGATTACCCGCCTTTCTTGTAGTTTTGTTATACAAGATAAAGACTGTGAAGTCAATAATTATGTGCGTATTATAGGTACAACACGCACATAATATGAATATATCGAAGGGAAGATAACCCTATTCTGTGCTCTTTAGGGTAAATGACAGCAGAACCGGATTGTGATCAGAATAGGCAAATTGCGTGTCAATGTTTCTGGCGGTTGCAACAACGTTATCCGAGACAATCCAGCCATCAACTGTGGTGGTGTATGTCTTGTCCTTCTCGTATGGAATGTCATCTCCGCGGCAGGTAGGAACGTCGGTAAGGTTGTCTGGAGCTACAACGCTAAAACCTTCTGGCAAATCAGAATCTTTGAGTTCTGCTACCCAATCTGGTATCTGCTGAACAGAAGGATAGAGTGTAAGCGAGCCCAAAATGGCATGGTTCCAGTCGCCACCCGCAATAACGTAATTGCCCTTAGCGCGCTCCTCAGACATTATTTTGGTCAGAAGTGCAAGCTGCTGCGCGCGACTGGTGCCACCTTTGTCATAAGCAGACATGTGGCTGTTAATAAGTACCAGCTCATGACCATCGCTGGTAGGGTAGCGTGTAATCATAAAGCAACGGTCTAGGTCAAAGAATTTTGTTGGGAACGACTCGTCAATGGGGTAGGTACGACGAGTCGCGCTTGAAGCAAGTACGTTTGAAAGCGTCAGAATTCCAGAGTTAGAGGTTCCGTGGAACTCTGTGAGTGGATAGGCGAGAAATGCGGTGTGGAAGTTCTGAGCAAAATATGATGCGTAGGATCCAAAGCGGCTCTCTGCTTCAGAAACTTGATTCACATGCCAACTTCTGTCAGATGAAGTATCAATCTCTTGGAAAAGAATAAAGTCAGGAGCTGTACCACCATTCAGAGAAGAAACGGTGTTCAGGGCACCGTTTGTGGTGTAAAGCACGGAGTTTCTGCTGACAGCACGGCCGTGAGTTCCTACGGTGCGCGTGCCATCCTGCATGATGCCTTCATCCATAAAGAAGGTGTAATCAGGGGTGTAAGCACCAAAGCCAATGTTGTAGGTTGAAGCTGTGTAGGTTTGGCCTACCTGTACGGTTGTAGTTTCAGGAGAGGCACCTTGATTGGATACGGGAGTATTGTCAGGAATGCGATAGTAATTAAGCTGCAGGTAGAGGGCATATCCACCAAGAACCAGTAAAGCTAGAACAAAAAGCCCGCCTACAAATTTGAAAAGTGGTGCAAGAACCCTTTTTAGAAGGCCAATAATAAACTTAAGGCCAAGAGATAAAACTCTTTTCATGCGAACCTCGTATCAATCAAGTGTCGTATGATTTAAATAATAACTATTATGGATTGAAATTACTTTGAGGAGTTTGTATGTCGCTATCAAGAAATACAACACTAGAGCTTTTCAAACCCTCTGGTATCAGGCGTTTCTCGGCACTTGCTGCTGCAACACCAGGATGTATTTCTTTAACTATTGGAGAGCCGGGAGAAGACACTCCAGCTCCTATTTGCAACTTAGTAGACAGAGAACTTGCAGCTGGAAACACGCATTATCCACCCAACGTTGGTACTCTTGAACTTAGGGAGGCCATTGCTGCCTGGGAGTCTGCTCGTGGTATGAAGGTAGGCCCAGACGGCATTGTAGTTACCGTGGGAGCTGCGGAAGCCATTTCTGCAACTATGCTGACCCTCATGAATCCAGGAGATGAAGTTATCATTCCTGAACCAGCGTATTTGGTATACAGAACACTCTGTCAGCTTAATCGCGGTGTGGTTGTGCCGCTTGATACCAGCACCAATCATTTCCAGATTGATCCAGAGCAGCTCAAGTCAAAAATTTCAGACAAGACAAAGCTTATTGTTTTGACTTCTCCTAACAATCCTACTGGATGTGTTTATACAAAAGAGTCACTTGATGCGGTAGCTAATCTTGCCCGTGAACACGGCTTTTATGTGATGTGTGATGACGTTTATAGAGAGCTTGCCTATGTTGAGGACGTTCCACGTTTTGTTGAGCTCTATCCAGACTTAGCTGATCGCTGCATTGTGACAAATAGTTTCTCAAAGCCATGGGCAATGACGGGTTGGAGACTTGGCTGGGTTGCTACCTCTGATGAGCTTGCGACAGATATTGGAAAGGTTCACGCCCAGCTAGTGTCTTCTGTTCCTTCATTTTTGCAGCCAGCTGCTCTCTATGCACTTTCTTACGATGTCACGCCTATGCGCACAAACTATCAAAAGCGCAGGCAGATTGTGCTTTCTGCACTTGAAGACATGAAACTTCCTGTTGAAGAGCCAGAAGGAGCCTTCTACGCATTCCCATCAATCAAGGAATTTGCCCTTGATTCTGAGGCGTTTTGTGAGCGAGCAATCAAGGAGTTTGGTATTGCACTGGTGCCTGGCGTTTTCTTCGGCGCTGAGGGCTATGTGCGTATTAGTTACGCTGCCTCAGACAAGAATCTGACAGAAGGTCTTTCTCGCCTTAAGACTTTTGTTAATACTTTGCGAGAAGAACAAAACTAGCCCAAATACAGAGCTTTCTGTGGTAGGGTTTTACTGTCAATAGAGGAGCGAGCACGATGGGTTCTGGGTTAGCCGGCAGGCAGTGACCCCAGAAGGAGGCGAGGTTCGCCGAACTTGGCAATCAGGCGTGGTTGTCAGGTGGGCTTGTATGAAATACATGCAAGACTGTCCGAGATTTCGGGGGTGCTACTTTGACGGTGTATTGCGCCCCCAATTTGAGGGGGAGCTTTGAGTAAGAAACCGTTTGTTTCTGTAGATGCCCTAGAGGCAATCACTACGACGTATCCAACGCCATTTCATCTGTATAACAAGGCAGAGATTGTTCGTCGAGCAAAGCTTTTACAAGAGGCTTTTAGCTGGAACGCTGGTTTTAAAGAGTACTTTGCGGTTAAGGCTACGCCAAATCCTTACATTGTGAGATTGCTGGCAGAGCTTGGCTGTGGCTGTGACTGTGCAAATGCCACAGAGCTCACCCTTGCAAAAGCCTGTGGAGTTACCGGCCAAAACATTATGCTCTCGTCAAATGACACTACGGTGCTTGACTTTGCTCGCGCTCATGAGCTGGGAGCCATTATTAACTTAGACGCTGGCGGCGACATGCTTACAACGCTTGAAGAAGCAGTGGGAAGCAACATGCCTCAGGTCATGTGCGCACGCCTTAATCCTGGTGGCGTGTTTGAGTCGCAAAACGGCATTATTGGAAATCCCGATGATGCTAAGTTTGGCATGACAGAAGAGCAGCTTTTCCAGACGTTTGCGTATCTTAAGACCAAAGGCGTGACTGAGTTTGGCCTTCATGCATTCTTGGCTAGTAACGCTCAAGAGGAAGATTACTATCCAAACCTCGCGCGCGTCCTCTTTAAGCTGGCTGTTAAGTTGCACAAAGAACTTGATATTCATATTGGATTTATTGATCTTTCTGGTGGCATTGGTGTGGCGTATGAGTCAGACCAGGTTGAGCCTGACGTCTTGGCCATTGGTCAGGGTGTAAAGCGGGCCTTTGAAGAGGTTCTAGTTCCCGAAGGTATGGGAGACGTTGCTATTTACACTGAGCTTGGACGTTGGCTTTTAGGTCCCGCTGGTGCGCTTGTTACCCGCGTTTTGCACCAAAAAGAGACGTACCGCCACTACCTAGGCGTAGACGCGTGTGCGGCAAACCTTATGCGTCCTGCAATCTACGATGCCTATCACCACATTACCGTTATGGGCAAAGAGGATGTCCCTGCAACACATACGTACAACGTTGTGGGCGGACTTTGCGAGAATAACGACCAGTTTGCTAAGAATCGCCAGCTTCCAGAGGTGACTGTGGGTGACCTCTTGTTCATCCATGATACAGGCGCTCATGGTTTCTCGATGGGCTATAACTACAACGGCCGTCTGCGCTCCGCTGAGCTGCTGCTTCTAGAAGACGGATCCGTGCAGCTTATTCGCCGCGCTGAGACAGAAGCCGATTACTTTGCAACGCTTGCATTTGACGGCTCAGACTTTTCAGATCTTGCACAACAAACAACTACAAACACCACACGTTAGAGGGCGAGAAAAACTATGGACATGAAGAATTTGACTGGTGCAATCACCGCTTTAGTAACCCCATTTGATGCTCAGGGAAATGTTGACTTCGAGGCACTTGAGCGCTTTGTAGACTTCCAGATTGAGCAGGGAATTGACGGTATTCTCGCTCTTGGTACTACCGGCGAGTCCTCAACCATGACAGATGAGGAGGACATCGAGGTAGTTAAGGCAATCCTTGCCAGAGCTCAGGGCAAAGTTCCTGTTATTGGCGGTGCTGGCTCCAACTCTTCTGCTGAGTCTTTACGCAAAGCAGAGGCTCTAGAGAAGGCAGGTGTTGATGGTCTGCTTCTGATTACTCCTTACTACAACAAGAGTAACGAAGAGGGCATCTACCAGCACTTCTCGTATGTACTAGACCGCGTTGATGTTCCTTGTATTTTGTATAACATTCCTGGTAGAACGGGCTGCTCAATTTCTGAGCGCAATGTTCAGAGGCTTGCGGCACATCCAAATGCATGGGGCATTAAAGAGGCTTCTGGAGATATTGCATACGCAACAAAGGTTGCTCGTTATTTGAGCGATGACTTTACTATGTGGTCTGGAAATGACGACATGATTGTGCCGCTACTTTCTCTTGGCGCTTCTGGTGTTATTTCTGTTTGGTCTAACCTTGATCCAAAGATGGTTCATGACCTGGTAGTTGCATGGCACCGCGGAGAGGTCTCTCTTGCTCGCGAGCTCCAGCTTCAGTATCTTGACCTGGTGCACGCCCTCTTCTGCGAGGTTAATCCAATTCCTGTTAAGGCCGCTCTGGCTCGTATGGGATTTATGGAAGAAAATTATCGTCTACCTTTGTGGAAGATGACTGATGAGCACGCCGAGGTGCTTGAAAACGCTATGAGAAAGGCTGGTCTTCTTGATGCCTAGTGCAGTAGTAATTGGTACCGGCAAGATGGGAAAGCTCATTGAGCAAACCCTGATTGCTCACGGTTTTGAGGTACTTGGTGCGTTTGGTCACGAGAATATCAATCAGCTAAGCTCCGTTGCGCAGACGCCTGATGTGGTTGTGGATTTCTCTGGCGTTGCTGCTTTTGAGGCTGTTGTCGGCTTTGTGCGTGAGCGCGGGTGTGCGCTGGTTTCTGGTACCACGGGTTTCTCGCCAGAGCAGCTTTCAGAGCTGAAGCAGCTGGGGGAGAGCGTGCCGGTGATTCATGCGGCAAACTATTCGGTGGGCGTTGCTGTGTTGAGGCGCGCGGTAGCTATGGCTGCTGAGGCGCTTGACGGCTGGGATACCGAGATTGTGGAGACGCACCACAACCAGAAGGTTGACGCTCCGTCCGGTACAGCAAAGCTGCTGCTCGCTGCTATTGATCCAGAGGGAATACGTCCGGTAGTTTCTGGTCGCGAGGGTTTCTGTGGAGCTCGCACCAAAGACGAGATTGGCGTGTTTGCCCTGAGAGGCGGCACGGTGGCCGGCACTCATGAGGTGCATTTCTTTGGACAGGATGAGGAAGTTTGCCTGATTCATCGCGCAACGTCTCGTCAGATTTTTGTGAACGGTGCCGTTGCATGCGCTGAGAAATTACTTACAAAGGCTCCAGGTTTTTATACCTTTGAAGAGTTGATTTTTGGATAACCGCATGTGCTGGCCTCTATAGGTCAGCACCTGTTTGATTAGGAAAGGACGCGCATGGACGCCCAGGAAATTATTAACTACATTGCTACTTCAGAGAAGAAGACCCCTATTAAGCTCTTCGTCAAAGAGCGTGAGGGTGCTTCTGTGTCTTACGGCTCTTCTCGCGTGTATGGTGAGAGTACCTCAAAGGTAGTCTTTGGCGATTGGTCCGAGCTCAAGAGTGTTGTTGAGCAGAATGCGGATGCCTTTGAGTATTTTGATATCGAGAATGACCGTCGAAACTCCGGTGTTCCTCTACTGAACATGAAGGACGTAAACGCACGTATTGAGCCAGGTGCACTGATTCGTGAGCGCGTTGAGATTGGCAACAATGCCGTCATTATGATGGGCGCTGTTATTAATATTGGTGCTGTTATTGGTGAGGGCACCATGATTGACATGGGCGCTGTTCTGGGTGGACGTGCAACCGTTGGTAAGAACTGCCACATTGGTGCCGGCACTGTTCTTGCTGGTGTTGTTGAGCCTGCATCTGCTACGCCAGTTATTGTTGAGGATAACGTCCTTATTGGCGCAAATTCCGTGGTTATCGAGGGTATTCGTGTTGGAGAGGGCGCTGTTGTCGCAGCAGGTGCTGTAGTAGTTGAGGACGTTCCATCAAACGCCGTGGTAGCGGGATGTCCTGCACGTGTGATAAAAATGAAGGACCAGAAAACAGAGGGCAAGACAGCTTTGGTTGATGCTCTCCGCACGTTGTAATCGAGGTTACATGCCAGACGGCTCCAAAAAAGCACAGGGTTTTACCACCAACATTTCCTGCGTACACACAGAAAATTGGGCAGAGAAAAAAGAAGATTCTTGGTTTACCTACGAACTTCTCGCCGAAGATCCTAAGACGCATGCACGCGCCGGCATCTTCCATACGCCTCATGGTGATATTCCAACGCCTATTTTTATGCCGGTTGGTACTAAGGCAACCGTTAAAGGTTTGATGACCGATACCGTCCGTGACCTTGGCGCCAAAATTATTCTGGCAAATACGTACCATCTGTCTCAGCGCCCAGGAGATGAGCTGGTTGCACAGATGGGTGGCTTGCATGACTTTATGCAGTGGCATGGACCAATTCTGACGGATTCAGGCGGATTCCAGGTCTTTAGTCACGAGGAGTTCATGAAGCTCTCTGACGAGGGCGTTAAATTTCGTGCAGTAGATTACGACGGCGCATGGTCGTACTGGACGCCAGAAACTAATATGCAGATTGCGCAGAACCTTGGTGCAGATATTGTTATGCAGCTTGATCAGTGCGTAGGCTATCCTGCCGAGCGCAGAAAAGTTGAGCGCGGAGTTGAGCTTTCAAGCGCATGGGCCGAAAGGTGCTTTAAGGCTCATACCCGTCCTGATCAGGCGCTCTTTGGCATTGTTCAAGGCGGCATGCACCTTGATTTGCGCAGGCGCTCCATTGAGCACCTTGAGTCCATTGGTGATTTCCCCGGTTATGGCATTGGTGGCTATTCTGTTGGAGAGCCTCACGAGGTCATGTTTGAGACGTTGGCGCCACTTTGCGCCGATTACATGCCTCGCAATAAGCCTCGTTATCTGATGGGTGTTGGCAATCCATCCACGCTTATCCGCGGTGTTGCTTGTGGCATTGATATGTTTGACTGCGTGCTTCCAACGCGCACCGCTCGTATGGGCACCGCGTTTTCTCACGAGGGCCGCATGAACCTTAAGAACGCAAAGTACTTTGCAGATGCAGGCCCTATTGATGCTCAGTGCACCTGTCCTGTCTGTACGGGTGGATATTCTCGCGCGTACATCAACCACCTGGTTAAACAGCACGAGATGCTGGGCGGTCAGCTGCTTTCTATGCACAATATTTACTTCTTGCTTGAGCTGATGCGTCAGGCACGAGAAGCAATTCTTGCAGGTACCTACAGTGATTTTGTTGAGGAGTGGGAAAACTCTGACGGCGTGGTTGATTTTTAAGTTCGCCTGGCGAGAAACCCGTCTTCTTGATAGCGCTGTGCAAGAAATCTTGATAGCTCCGCGCAAGCAACTTTGATTTAAATTTTTTATGACTAGCTCACTAATTTGTGGGCTAGTCATTTTTTGTCCGGTGACACGGGTAGAATAAAAGAGATAAACATTCGCGGGCGCCCGAGGTGCCCCTGGCTGGCTCTGCCGCCACAGAAAAGAGGACATGATGCCCGGCATCGAGAAAAGCACTCGTTGGAGTGTTCTTACACAAGACGTATATCTAGAGTCGCTGTTTAAAAAAGAATTGCACGTTACTTCACTTGTTGCTCGTGTATTAGTAGCACGTGGATTTACTGATGTAGCCGCAGCTCAAGAGTTTCTCTCGCCATCCTTGCAAAGGGATTGGCTTGATCCACAGTGTATTCCTGGAATGGCTGAGGTTGCCGCCCGCGTTCATAAGGCAATTGTTGAGCATAAAAAGATTGCCGTTTTTGGTGATTTTGATGTTGATGGAATGAGTTCAACGTGTTTGCTTACCCTGGCTTTACGTCGATTGGGAGCAGATGTTTTGCCGTATATTCCGCATCGTTTTGGTGAGGGATACGGACTCTCTAAAGAGGCTCTTGCAAGAGTTTTGCAAGATAGAAAGCCAGATTTAATTATTACGGTAGATAACGGCATTGCTGCTGCTCAAGAAGTTGCTTGGCTTTTACAGCAGGGGATTAATGTTGTTGTCACCGATCACCATGAGCCTGCAGATTTGGTGCCCCAGGGTGTTCCAGTAACTGATCCAAAGCTTGTTGAGGATTGCCCTTCCAGAGAACTTGCTGGTGCGGGTGTTGCTCTTAAGCTGGTTCAGGTTTTAGGGCAGCTTCTTGGTCAACCTCAACTGTGGCTTGATTACATTGATGTTGCTATGTTGGGCACACTGTCTGACATGATGATGCTCAACAAAGAGAATCGTGCACTGGTTTCTGAAGGTGTTAAGCGTCTCCAGAAAGGTCTTCGTCCAGGTCTTGTAGCTCTTGCAGCTGTCGCTGGTCAAGATATTGCTCAGATTTCTGCAGATAATCTGCCCTTCTCTATTATCCCTCGTCTTAATGCAGCGGGACGCATGGGCACTACTGATATTGCCCTTGATCTTCTCCTTACAGAAGACGCGGAAGAGGCAACCATTCTTGCTGGCAAACTAGAAGAGATTAATGCTGAGCGTCGCGCTATTGAGGCAAAACTCACAGATGAGGCCCTTGAGCAGGCAAAAGAAATCTATGACGGCGGTCACGCTATTGTGCTTGCCAAAGAGGGTTGGCATGAGGGCGTTAAGGGCATTGTTGCCTCAAGAATTGTTAATCGCTATCACGTGCCTTGCATTCTGTTTACCATCCAAGACGGTGTAGCCCGCGGTTCTGGCCGCTCTGTTGGTTCTGTTGACTTGTTCCACGCGGTTGAGCAGTGCGCAGATCTTACGGTCCGTTTTGGTGGTCACCAAGGAGCTGTTGGCGTAACAGTAGAAACAGCAAAGATTGACGCATTTAGAAAGCGTTTATCCGAGGTCATGGCAGAGCTTCCAGAAGAAGAGTTTGAGTCTTCAGGAGAAGTAACAGCTCTAGTAAACCTTGACGAGATTACTATCAACTCCATTGATGCGCTTGAGGCATTGCAGCCTTTTGGTCAGGGCAACAAAAAGCCGCTCTTTGGCGTCAAGGGTGTGGTGATGAAGAATCGCTCACGCGTTGGCGCAGGCGGCGCTCACCTTTGCTTTATGGCTTCAAACGGTATCTCCTCAATTTCATCCATTATGTTCAGGACGCCTCACGTTGAGGCGGCAGCTGAGTATGACGGTGCTGTTGATTTGATTTTTGAGGCAGTTAACGAGACCTGGCAGGGTAGAACCAAGCCAAAACTCATGGTCAGAGATATTCTCTACAGAGACTTTACCGATGAAGATGACGGCCCCATTGAAGCAGATCTTCTCGGCAGCGCTGCTGACCTGCCACTTGTGGTTACCAAAGAGACAGCAGAGGCTGATCAGACGTCTCAAGAGCAAGCGCAGCAAAGGCGCCAAGAGCTGGAGAACCTGTCTTCTGAGGAGCTCACGCAGACCCTGGTTACTTCCATGATTGGCTCAAGAGAGCTTTTGCCTCTACAGAAGAAAACGCTAGAAGTTCTTTCTCAAGGAACATCTTGCCTCTCTGTCATGGCAACAGGCAGAGGTAAATCGCTTATTTTCCAGGTTCACGCTGCTCGCGTTGCGCTTCTGCAACACAAGATGAGCGTGTTTGTCTACCCGTTGCGTGCCCTTATTAATGACCAGGTCCAAAGCATGAAAAACACCTTTGAGCCTTTGGGAATCTCTGTTGAGGTGCTCAACGGAGAAACAGACCTTACCAGCCGAGAAGACCTGTTTGCTCGTATGGCAAACAATGAGCTTGATATTGTGCTGACTACCCCAGAGTTCTTCTCGCTCCACGTTGATCAATTTGCTGCAGCGCAGAACATCTCGTTTGTAGTGTTTGACGAGGCACATCACGTGGGCATGAATGCTTCTGAGGGCAGGCTTGCGTATGCGCAAATGCCGCAGGTGCTAAAGATGCTTGGAAGTCCGCAGGTACTTGCTACAACAGCTACGGCTACCACACAGGCAGCTCAGCATATCTGTGAGCTTCTCTCTATAGAAGCGGAACACGTATACAAAGACAAAACTGCTCGCACTAACCTTGAACTCAAGGACCTTCGCGGTGCAAAAGACAGGGAATGTGCGCTGCTTTCCCTTGTGTCTGACGGCACAAAAACGGTTGTCTACGTCAATTCAAGAGAGCAGGCGCAGGCTTTGACGCGTATGCTGCGCCATCGCATTCCAGAGCTTGGTCACAAGATTGCGTTTTACCACGCAGGTCTGACGCCTCAGATACGCAAGAACGTTGAGCGCGCCTTTAGACGTGGAGACGTTTGCTGCATCATGGCAACAAGTGCGTTTGGCGAGGGCGTCAACATCTCCGATATTCGTCAGGTTATCCTGTATCACCTGCCGTTTGGTCGTGTTGCGTTCAATCAGATGAGCGGACGTGCAGGTAGAGACGGTAAGCCTTCTGTAATCCAGATGCTATTTGATGCACATGATATGCGTGTGAACGAGCGCATTCTTTCTTCTCATGCACCACAGCGAGAAGCCCTGGTAGCGGTCTATCGCGCCCTTACCGCACTGCAGCCAAAGCTAGGCGCACCTGCAGATGGGTCAACGCTCACCGATGAAGATATTGCGCAGATGGCGCTTGAAATTGACCCACGATCTAAGGCTGACGAGCAAACCGTTCGTGTTGCACTTGACGTTTTTGCTGAGCTGGGGTTTATTAGCATTGAGGGATTTGATCAAACGCGAACAATTTCCGTCAATAGTCAAGCTTCGCACATGGACTTGCTGGAGTCTGCACGCTACGCTGAGGGGCTTAAAGCGCACGCTGAGTTTGAATCATTTGCTCAGTGGGTACTTTCTGCTTCACCAGAAGAGCTGGCAGATGCTATAACAAAACCCATCGTTCCAGAAATTGGTTCAACGTTTGATGGGGGAAGGGAGTCCTCTGATGAGTGACGAGAGGACCAAAAAAGAAGCTAAGGCGCCAGGCGCAGACAATTACCGCCTGCTCGAGGGAGCTGTGCGCACGTATCTGCCTGAGGAGGCTCAGGCAAAGATTGCTGCTGCATATGCCTTTGCTGCTGACTATCACAAAGACCAGCGTCGTCGTTCTGGCGAGCCCTATATCAACCACCCAGTTGAAGTAGCCCTTATTCTTGCGCACGATCTTCACATGGATGAAGACACCATCTGCGCTGCCCTTATGCACGATACCGTAGAAGATACGTCTGCCTCACTCGACGAAATCTCTTCTCGCTTTGGCGAGTCAGTTGCAGAGCTTGTTGACGGCGTCACAAAACTCACATCTATTGAGGTCAGCTCAATGGACGAGAAACAAGCCCTTAACCTGCGCAAAATGTTTCTTGCAATGTCAAAAGACATTCGCGTTGTTATCATCAAGCTGGCTGACCGCCTTCATAACATGCGTACGTTAGCAGCACTTCCACCAGATCGTCGCCTGTTTAAGGCGCGAGAAACCATGGACGTGTATGCACCACTTGCTGACCGCTTGGGTATCTCTTCGGTTAAGTGGGAGCTTGAGGATTTGTCCTTCTTCTGGCTTGAACCAGAGGAGTACCAGCGTGTTGCTCGCATGGTCTCTGACTCTCGTGCACAAAGAGAGAATGACCTCAACAATGCTAAAAAGACTCTGACAGATGAGCTTAATGCTGCCGGTCTTACTGACTTCCAGATTACGGGACGTCCTAAGCACCTGTGGTCCATCTATCAAAAGATGGTCCGCAAGGGCAGAGAGTTCTCCAACATCTACGATCTTATCGCTCTGCGTGTTATTACTAAAAACGTAGGCGATTGCTACTCGGCACTTGGCGCTATTCACGCACTGTGGCATCCAATGCCTGGTCGTTTTAAGGACTACATTGCAACTCCAAAGGCAAATCTCTATCAGTCTTTGCACACAACAGTTATTGGTCCTGATGGACGCCCTATTGAGATTCAGATTAGAACCGCCGAGATGCACGAGGCATCTGAGTACGGTATTGCTGCTCACTGGCTATATAAGGAGCAGGGCAATTCAAAAGGCAAGATGTCCTCTGAAGACAAGCTTATTGATTCAACTATCAACTGGATTCGCCGCAGTCTTGACTGGGCCGTTGAAGACGATATTGACGATCCTCACGAGTTCTTGGATAACCTGCGCGTAGACCTCTTTGAGCATGAGATTTTTGTATTCACGCCAAAAGGTGAGGTCATGAGCTTGCGCGTCAATTCAACACCTCTGGACTTTGCTTACGCTGTCCACACTGAGGTTGGTAATCACTGTGTTGGTGCGCGCGTCAATGGCTCTGTAGTTCCACTGACGCATACGCTTCAGATGGGTGACCGCATTGAGATTTTGACTAACAAAAACGCTCGTCCTTCTCGCGACTGGATGACGCTGGTAAAGACGCCGTCTGCACGTGCAAAGATTCGTAAGTATTTCTCGCAAGAGAACAAGTCTGACGATGCCGAACGCGGCCGTTCTGAGCTTGCAAAAGAGCTGCGCAAGCGTGGCTATGGCATCAGCGCAACACGTACGGTTAAGGCGCTTGATCAGCTCACCGAGCAGTTTGATTATCGCAGTGTAGATGATCTGTTTGCGGGTATTGGTGCAGGTAATCAGTCTGCTAAGCAGGTTGTCAATCGCGTGAGTGAAATCTTAGAGGAGAAAAATCCCGAGGTTGTTACTGAGCAAGAGCGTAATGCGGCACGCCTTCAGGAGAAGAACAAGGCAATTGCAAACGATCAGCCTTTGGTTCGCTCCTACGTTATTTCTCGTACCGCCAAGGGTAGTCGTCCCAAGAAGTCTAACTGTGGCGTTGTGGTAAACGGCGATCCAGATTTGCTTGTTCATCTTGCACATTGCTGCAATCCTGTTGCAGGTGACGATATTGTGGGCTTCATTACACGCGGTCGTGGCGTTTCTGTTCACCGCGCCAATTGCCCTAACGTTAAAGACTTGCTCAACGATCCAAAGCGTATCATTCCTGTTTCTTGGGACGCCAGCGGCGCTACTGAGTTTAGGGTAGAGATTGTCGTTGAGGCAACGGACCGTATGGGCCTTCTTAAAGACGTCACGGTTGCGCTGTCTGACGCTGGTGCAAACATTCTTTCTGCTGCTACACAAGTGGGCGAGCAGGGCGTAGTACGTATGCGTTTCTTGGTTTCTATCTCTGATACCAGCTTGCTTGATACCTTATTTGCATTTGTAACTCGCGTGCCTTCTGTCTACGACGCTCGTCGTATTATGCCAGGTGAAGGCGCTAATCAGATGAGAAGGAGACTCTATGGCTAATCAAAATGAGGGCTGCTCTTGCGGTCATAATCACGAGGAAGAGCACGGACACGGTGGCTGCTGCGGTCATCATGGCGAGCATGGCCACGGTGAGCACGGTCATGGCGGTTGCTGCGGCCATCACGGTCATGGTGGTTGCCATCACGCAAAAGACCAGATTGGCGTCTTTAAAGTAGGTCCTCTTGAGACCAACTGCTACATTTACGTTTCTGGTAATGAGTGCATGATTATTGATGCCGGTGCATCGGGTGCAGAGATTGCTGCACAGCTCTTGAACCTTGAGCTTAAGTACATTGTTGCTACTCACGGCCATGCTGATCATGTTGGCGGCGTTAAGGCTTTGAAGCTTGCTGTGCCTGGTGCTCAGTACCTCATCAACGAAGCAGATAATGAACTTGCAAAGAGGGCTCATAACTCAAACGAGATTTATGATGATGCTCCAGAGCCAGACGGTTTTCTTCACGAGGGAGATGTTCTCTCTGTTGGAACTGCACAGTTCAAGATTATGGAAACCCCTGGTCACACTCCTGGCGGCATTGTTTTGGTGGGTGAGGGAACTGCTACTGGCGCCGTTTTTGTAGGCGATACACTCTTCCAGGGTTCTGCCGGAAGAACTGACCTGCCAGGTGGCAACTTTGAAACCCTTAAGGCTTCTTTGAATCGCATCAAGACTGAGCTTGATCCAACATCTGTCATCTTGTCCGGACATGGAAATCAAACATCTTTAGAGGCAGAGTTAGCAACTAATCCATTCTTACAGGATTAAATCAGCTACAACTTTGATGATTTAGCAAGACAGATTTGCATAGGTGCGGTATAGTACCTATGCAAACTTTTTAGCCCGAGTGGCGGAATGGCAGACGCGGAGGTCTCAAAAACCTTTGAGGAAACTCGTGTGGGTTCAAGTCCCACCTCGGGCACCAGCTAAAAGTTTAAGCTAGATGTGAATTTCTCGTCATATCTAACTTGGTACTTGTAATGTTTTCTTGTTAGAGGTAACCTTACAAGGTACTTTTGAAGCGGGATTGAACGTGAGTCCCCACCTACACAGCGCAAAAGCAGCTGTCTGGTCAGACAATTTAACCTTCGCACGCCACCTGTGCGTATTGTCTCCCAGTTGCTTGTGCACTGGGTTTTTTATTGGCGGACAAGCAATTGTCCAAGAGGGAAGGTGTACAAGATAGCCAAGAACGATGGTCCTCGCATCAATGAGGAAATCACTGCTCGCACGTGCCGTCTGATTGACGCTGATGGTAGTCAGCTTGGTCTTTTTGGCGTCAATGATGCAATGAAGAGAGCTCGTGAGCACGGTCTTGATCTCGTAGAGATTGCTCCAAATGCCGAGCCTCCTGTATGCAAGATTCTTGATTACAGTAAGTTCAAGTATGAGCAGGCTCGCAAGGCCAAGGCAGCTCGCAAGAACCAGGTCAAGATCGAAGTCAAAGAGATGAAGTTCCGCCCAAAGATTGATGTGGGCGATTACGAGACTAAGAAGGGTCACGTACTGCGCTTCCTCAAGAAGGGAGCACGCGTCAAGATCACCATCATGTTCCGTGGACGCGAGATGGCTCACCCAGAGCAGGGCCGTATTGTACTTGATCGCCTTGCTGAAGATTTGAAGCCTTTTGCCACAATTGAGCAGAAACCGCTCATTGAAGGCCGTAACATGCACATGCTCGTTGCTCCAATCAAGGGAGCGTTTGACGAGAAGCCCGAGGGTGCTGAGGATGGCACCACACAGGAGGAGAAGTAGTATGCCTAAGATGAAGACGCACAAGGGTTCGGCTAAGCGTTTCCGCCGCACCGGTACTGGCAAGATTATGCGTGCTAAGGCTTTTAAGAGCCACATTCTTACCAAGAAGTCCCAGAAGCGTATCCGTGGCTTCCGTAAAGAAGCTGTTCTTTCCGCTGGCGATGCAGCAGTAGTTTCTCAGCGTATGGGCGCTAAGAACTAAGCGCGCCACCCACCAGATCAAATAACAAGGAGTGATTAGATATGGCAAGAGTTAAGCGCGCAGTTGCTGGTCGCAAGAAGCGTCAGACGCTCGTCGAGCGCACAAAGGGTTATTATGGAACTTCCTCTCGTACCTTCCGTGGTATGAAGGAGCAGGCACAGCATTCTGGTCAGTATGCTTACCGTGACCGTCGTAACAAGAAGCGTGATTTCCGCGCACTGTGGATTCAGCGTATCAACGCTGCAGCACGCATCAACGACCTTTCTTACAGCAAGTTCATGCACGGCCTCAAGCTCGCTGGCGTTGAGCTTGACCGCAAGGTTCTCGCAGAGATTGCTTACTCTGACGAGCAGGGCTTCGCAGATCTTGCAGAGATCGCTAAGAAGGCTCTCGCTGAGTAACCTCAGTTTGAGGCTTCAGCCAAGCGATTTCTTCGCAGCTAGATAGCTACACCCCGTACATCCCGGATGTGCGGGGTTTTCTTTTGGCAAAAAACTGGTTGCGCCCATGGTGTTCCGTTGAGGTCCTGGCGAGCCTGATTTTCTCGCCATGTCTGAGCCGTTTGCTGGAAAAGCACGCCAAGTCTGAGTGGTTTTGCCGGTTTTTCTCGCTATGTCTGAGTAAATTTGCTCAGACATAATGCAGTTTTCAGGCTCAAAATTTAGAGCCGAAGCGCCTATCTTTGACGCGCCTGAATTCATCAAAGAATCTGTAAATTTTGCCTAAAAATGCAAAAGAAACTGTGGATTTGCCTGATTTTGTCAAAGAATCTGTATCTAAAGTACAGATTCTTTGCACTTTTTAGGCGCGTGAGCTGGTTGTTGGCGCACCTGGCGAGAAACCCGTGCAGTCGCAATCGTAGCTGTGAACGGAACCGCGAGCTCACGGAAAGCCAATTTGTGAGCAGTCGTTTCCCCAGCTTATTCGCTCTTGTGTTCTCTGTGGATAAGCTCTTCGATGTGTTCATGCTCTTCTTCATGGAGTTGCTTAATCTCTTCATCGAAGCCTGGATCTTTAGGGGTAATGAGTTCGTCTTCACCAGTCTTTGGATCAGTATGGTGAAGCAGAACAGGCTCAAAGAGGTGCAGGTACTTTGCAAAGAAAGCAGACATGGTAAGCAGCATGACAAAAATTGCAATACGAGGCAGCGTATTGACCTGCGTCATAATGAGCGAACCAACGCACAGAAGGGCAGTCCAACCGTACATCAAAAGAACTGCTTGGCGCTGGTTATAACCGTGAGCCATTAAGCGGTGATGGATGTGTCCACGATCAGCTGTGGCAAAACTGACGTGCGCGCGGGTACGGCGAACAATCGCGGAGAAGGTATCGATGATCGGAATACCTGCAACGACGAGAGGAACAATGATGGTTGTGAGTCCTGCCCAACGAGTGACAGACAAAAGCGAAATTGTTCCCAGAGCAAATCCCAAGGTTAGCGAACCAGAATCGCCCATGAAAATAGTTGCGGGATACGAGTTGTGAACTAAAAATCCAAGCGTGGTGCCCGCGATTGCTGCACTTAAAAGCGCTGCATCAAAGCGGCCCGCCCAAATGGAAAGCACAAACATAGTGGTAGAGGCAATGCAGGTAATTCCTGAAGAAAGTCCGTCAAGACCGTCGATCAGGTTAATGATGTTGGCGTAAGCAACCAGGTAAATGACAGTTGCTGGATAGGCGAGCCATCCAAGATCCACAAAGCCGTACGCGGAAAACGGATCAACAACGTTACCGATAATCAGACCGCCTGCAGCCGCGATGCTTGCTGCAATTATCTGACCAGCGAGTTTCTGAATAGGCTTGAGAGAAAAAATGTCGTCGAGCAAGCCGGTCAAGAAAATTACCGCAAATGCAGCGCCAACAATCCAGAAGTTGACGTTGAGATAATAGCGAGAAGAAAGGGTGATTTCTGCATGTCCAATAATTGCTTCAACGCCATAACGCACCAGCATAGCAACGGCTAACCCAAAGAAAATTGCAACGCCGCCCATGCGAGGAATAGGTTTTTTATTGACTCGACGTGCAGAGGGTTTATCGACAACTCCAAGTTTCCAAGCTAGTTGACGAACGGCAGGGGTAATCAGAGCTGAACCAAGACCAGCTGAGAGGAAAACACAAAACATGGTTACCCAGAGGTTCAAGCCGCTTACCCTTCAATAAAAAACAGTATTTAACTGCTAAAATCCATACCATTTAATTGTGCTGCTCATTAAAAAACAAGTCAAGACTTTAATCTTTTTATAATCTCTTTATAGTAAGAATTGTCCTTTTCCCGCGGTCTAAACTGGGTGAACCGACAAGTTTTTTCAGGGAGCCTAATCTCGTGTTCAGTACAGGCATCCTTCGTTGTTAAGGAAGCTGGAACGCCCGAGTGCGGCGCCCACCTTATGAAGGTGGGTTCATAGATGACTGCGGGGAAGGATATTTTTCTGCCTCGGCAGTCTGTGTTAAAGCTCTGACGGCTCGCGGAAGAGTCGCGACGGTGTAGGGGAGCGCCGAAGGCCCACGGAAGTGCCCTGACGGCCTGCGGAAACGCCACGAGCCTCCTCGCAAGCCTACAGCCGCTCATTCCGCTCGCATAATCATTGACATACCTGCCCTTGATTGCCACAATAAGTACCGCAACGGGGATATAGCTCAGTTGGGAGAGCGCTGCCTTCGCAAGGCAGAGGCCGAGGGTTCGAATCCCTTTATCTCCACCATGACTTTGACGCGCGCAGAGACCCTGCGCGTTTTTTATACCACCATCTGCCTGGGCAGATACGACGGGAGGCGAGAAACCCTTGGGTAGTGCACCATCACCTCATGCCCTTACGTTTTCTGCCTACGACGTCTGTGAACTCTGCCCAAGGCGTTGCCATGCTCAAAGAAACGCTGGTAAAGCGGGCCTTTGTGGAGCTTCAAGCACCATTCGTGTGGCTCGTTCAGCGCTGCACTTTTGGGAGGAGCCTCCCATCTCGGGCGAGGCCGGATCAGGCGCAATTTTCTTCACAGGTTGCCCGCTCAGATGCGTGTTCTGTCAGAACCATCAAATCTCGCAAGAGGGTTTTGGCAAGCCAGTCACAACTGAACGCCTTGCCCAGATGATGCTTGAGCTTGAAGCTCAGGGTGCGCTCAACATCAACCTTGTAACTCCCTTGCACTTCTCGCCACACATAATTGAAGCAGTGACGCTGGCAAAAGAAGCGGGACTTACGCTTCCGATTGTGTGTAATACCTCGGGATATGAGTTGCCAGAGGTGGTACGGAAAGTCTCGAGCGTCATTGATATTTGGCTGACGGACGTCAAGTACGCAGATCCCGCGCTGGCAAAAGAGCTCTCGTACGCAGCAGATTATCCAGAGATGTCTATGGCGGCACTTGAGGTTATGCATGACTCAGTGATGAGTCGCGGCGGTC
This sequence comes from Lancefieldella sp., assembly GCF_057237245.1. NCBI lineage: Bacteria > Bacillati > Actinomycetota > Coriobacteriia > Coriobacteriales > Atopobiaceae > Lancefieldella > Lancefieldella sp. The sequence continues at coordinate 40,864 of NZ_DBHHJM010000007.1, read as the reverse complement.
GCAAGCTGGACGACGACGGTCGCATGTTGCAAGGCATCATTGTGCGCCACCTGGTCATGCCCACGCACGCGGACGATTCCTGCGAGGTACTCAACCGCGTCTGGAATCTTTGTCATAATAATGTAGACGTATCAATCATGAATCAGTACACGCCCAACGAGCGCATGCGCGCGGCTGGCGGACCTCTTTCTGGAACGCTTTCTGACGAGGAGTACGAGTTGGTGCTCTGTCATGCGGATGACCTGGGCTTTGAAAACCTGTGGTGGCAGGAGGGCGGAACCGTCTCCGAGAGTTTTGTGCCAGCCTTTGACGCAACAGGCGTTGAGGGTCCCGCGCTCAAGCTCCGCTCGGCTCGCAGCAACGCCACCGACGCCTGTGCCGCTGGCCATGCCGCCAACGACGCTACCACCAGCATCCCCGATACGCAAACCGAGGAGTAACCATGTCTGTCGAGAAACCCGAAGAGCCCCAAACCACCCCAACGCCACAGGCGGCTGCGCTCACGGACGCGGAGCGCGCCGAGCTGGAGGCGCTTCGCGCAGAGAAAGAGCGCAGGGAGCTCGAGGCTCTTCGCGCAGAGAAAGAGCGCGCTGAGCTTGAGGCGCTTCGTGCCGAGAAGACCCGTGCAGTCCAAGCAGAAGCGCAAGCGCAAGCAGAGGCAGCTGCCGTTGAAGACGCTCAGCTTGTTGCAGATCAGCAGCGTGCTGCACGTCAGGCAGCTCAGCAGGAGGCCGAGCAAATTCGTCGTATTCAGGAGCAACGCGCAAAAGGCCGTGCTCTCATGGAGCCAGATGAGGACGACGAAGACATCAAAATGCCTCTGGGGCAAAAAATTGTTATTGGAACTGTGGTAATTCTCGCAGTTATCTTTGTTGTAAGCCAATTTATTTTGTAGGACTGCTACTCTAGATATATCGTCTCACTGTCAGTTTTTGACCAATCGAAAAGAGCAACTATGTCACTCACTGATCGTACCAAACCCTCAGACGTTAGCCTTAATACGGACTTGTATGAGCTCACGATGGCTCAAGGTTATTGGGAAGCCGGTCTTGTTGATGCAGAGGCATGCTTTACCGCATTCTTCCGCGAGAATCCCTTTAATGGCGGATTTGCAATTTCTTGTGGTACTGGTCAAATTGCTGACTTAGTTGAAAACTTTATCTATGAAGACGACGATATTGACTACCTGGCAAGCATTAATTCTCCTGGTGGCGGTCGTCTCTTTAAGCCAGCATTCCTTGAGTTTTTGCGCAACCACAAGCTCAATGTAACCATTGATGCAATCCCCGAGGGAGAGCTGGTTTTTCCACGTGAGCCTATGGTCCGCGTTGAGGGTTCTATTGTTGATTGTCAGCTCATTGAGACCGCCCTGCTTAACCTGGTCAACTTCCAGACTTTGGCAGCAACTAAGTGTGCTCGCGTTATCAAGGCTGCTCAGGGCAATCCCGTCTCTGACTTTGGCCTGCGTCGTGCACAGGGTCCAGATGGTGGCTTGGCAGTTGCTCGCGCTTCCTATATTGCAGGTGCTTCAAGCACTTCAAATGTTCTTGCTGGCAAAATTTACGGCATTCCTGTTTTTGGTACCCACGCACACTCTTGGGTAATGTCGTTTGATACTGAGCTTGATGCCTTTAGGGCGTTTGCAAAATCTAGCCCAACTAACTGCTCACTTCTGCTTGATACCTATGATGTTCACGAAGGCATCAAGAACGCCATTATTGTGGCAAAGGAGATGGAAGAGCGCGGCGAGCGCTTGAGTGCTGTTCGTATTGACTCCGGAGACCTCGCACGCCTTTCTAAGGAAGCTCGTAAGGCTTTCGACGAAGCTGGCCTTCCTTACATCAAGATTTCTGTTTCAAATGATCTTGACGAGTACACCATCCAGTCTCTCTTTGCTCAGGGCGCACCTATTGACGCCTTTGGTGTTGGTACCAAGCTTGCCACCTGCGATCCTCAGCCTTCGCTTGGCGGCGTCTACAAGCTGACCGCTCGTCGTCAGTCTTCCACTGAGCCTTGGACTCCTGTTATCAAGCTGTCCGAGATGGCTTACAAGCGTACCGTCCCAGGCATTCAGCACATTCGCCGCTTCTACGATGCAAACGGCTGCCCTGCAGGCGACATGATTTTTGACCCAGATTACCTGGTAACCAAGAGTCCAGAGTCTAAGGCAACTGTTGTCGACATCATTGACCCGTATTCAACTCACAAGCTTGAAGGAACTTCTCGCGAGCTGATGGTAAGGCTGGTAGAAGGAGGTAAGCGTGTAGGGGAGAGCGAGTCTATTGAGGTTGCTCGCGATCGCTGCCACGCTGCGCTTATGCGCCTGGATGCAGCATATACACGTTTCTTGAACCCTCAGATTTATCCTGTGGGTCTTGAGCACGGTCTGGCCAATTTGCGTCACGAACTTGCTGCTCAACATCAGGTAAAATCTTCCGAGGAAACTGAGTAGTCCTTTAGAAGCTACACAACCAACTACGTAATTACGCTGCACACGTGCACTGAATTTAAAGGAGAACCATGCGCGAGAAGATCGAGGAACTTGTACGTCAAGCCTTGGCAGATGCCCAGGCTGCGGGTGAGTTGCCTGAATTCCAGATTGATGACGTGGGACTTGAGCGTCCACAGGACTCATCAAATGGTGACTGGTCTTCTACGGTTGCAATGCGTTCTGCAAAGCTGGCACATAAGGCTCCTCGTGATATTGCGACAGCTCTTGTGGCACATATTGCCGAGGATGCGCAGATTGAGCGCGTTGAGGTTGCTGGTCCTGGCTTTGTAAACTTCTATCTGTCAACTGCTGCGGGCAATGAGATTTTTAATACTGTTCGCGAGCAGGGCGCAGACTTTGGACGTTCTTCTTTTGGCGCCGGTCAAAAGGTCCAGGTAGAGTACGTTTCTGCAAACCCTGTTGGTCCTCTGCACATTGGTCATGGCCGTTGGGCGGCGCTTGGAGATTCTCTAAGCCGCATTCTTGCCTTCGCAGGCTATGAGGTTGAGCGCGAGTACTACGTCAACGATCATGGCTCTCAGATGGATGTCTTTGGTCATTCTATTTCTAAGCGTTACCTGCAGCTTATTGACATCATGCAGAAGCGTGGTATTGACGCTGACGCAGCTGCTCAGGTGCTTGCAGAAGATCGCAATGCTTACGTTGCAGATGAAGACGATGCTCATCCAGAGGAGCATCCGTTTACTGACGAGTTTATCAACTCTCTTGGCGGCAATGCATACGCCGGAGACTACATTGTTGACCTGGGTCTTTTCTTCCTTAAAAATGACGGCGAGGTCTGGGCAGACAAATCTGAAGATGAGCGCATGGCAGAGTTCCGCGAGCGCGGCTACAAGATGATGCTTGAGTCCATCAAGAATACCTGTCATACCGCCCGTTCTGACTTTGACGTTTGGTTCTCTGAGCGCTCTCTCTACGTTAAGGATGACCAGGGTAAAGACGCCGTTGACCGCGCGCTCGATGCTCTGGATAAGCTTGGATACCTCTATCGTTCTGATGAGGGTGCACTGTTCTTCCGTTCCACTGATTTTGGTGACGATAAGGACCGCGTGCTCATCAAAACGAATGGCGAGTATACCTATTTTGCTTCCGACGTTGCGTACCACTGGAACAAGTTCCAGCGTGTCGACCACGTTATTGATATTTGGGGAGCAGATCACCACGGATATATTCAACGAGTCCGCTCTGCTGCCACAGCTCTTGGTTACCCAACTCAGTTTGAGGTTTTGCTTGGTCAGCTGGTCAATCTGCTTAGAAACGGCGTTGCCGTCAGAATGTCTAAGCGTAAAGGAACTGGTATCCACTTTGACGAGCTTCTCGCCGAGGTTGGTGTTGATGCAACGCGCTACACCCTTGTTTCAAAGTCTTCCAACCAGATGATTGACTTTGACATTGAGCAGGTAAAGCGTCAGGACAGCTCTAATCCTGTGTATTACGTTCAGTATGCTCACGCTCGTATTTGCTCTATTTTGCGCCGCGCTGCTGGCGTTGACCTTGATGAGGCAAAGGCACTTGGTATGGACGCTGTTGCAGATAAGGCTATTGGCTCTGAGGTTGATCTTGGGCTGCTCTCTGAAGACGCCGAGCAGGCTCTTGCTCGTAAACTCTTTGAGTTCCCAGGTCTTGTTGAGGGTTGTGCTCGCGATAGGGCACCATTCCGCATTACGCACTACATTGAAGAGCTTGCTGGTCAGTTCCACGCATTCTATACCGTTTGCCAGGTACTTCCTTCTGAAGGACGCCCACTGGACGCAGAGCTTTCGAAGGCTCGTCTTGCTGCGTGTGATGCAACTCGTCGTGTACTTGCAATTGCTCTTGATCTGATTGGTGTTTCTGCTCCTGAGGCAATGTAAACGATAGCTAACTATGTTGTTTTGTCATGATACCGTGCAAGTATTGAATACCTGCACGGTATCTTTAGTGAATTTCTCCAGATAATTTACATATTTCTCCGTTATGTAAAAAATTTTTTAATGTATAAAAGAGATAATAAAATTAATATTTATTACTTAAATTTTATATTTCAGCATATAAAAGCCTATTTTGATGTCATATAAGCACCATTTTCTAACATATTTTTGACTAACTATTGTTTTGTCCCCACGTTAACACGTGTTTTTTAGGGGTATACTCATTATGCGAGCAAATAGTAAATGGTTCGGGCATAAGAGTGGAGGTCTCTATGGAACTTCGCGAGTACATGTCCATTCGCAGGTCTTACAACTTGGTTAGAAGAGTGGTGCCTGCTAACAGACGACTCACGTTTGAAGAGTTTGCTATTTTGTGTCGCCTCAATGTGAAGGGTGCTCCTGTTAAGACTTCAGAAATTGCCGAGTATCAGAGTGCTCTTCGTCCTACGATTACTCATCGTACCTCGCACCTGGCAAGGCTTGGTTTCATCAAGAGAGATGAAGGCGCCATTGATCGACGCAACGTAGTGTGTATCATCACAGAAAAGGGTGTAGAAGCAGTTGAGGAGCTGTCCAAGCTTACCTGTGCTCGTATTGCACCCGGTCAGGCGCTTTCACGTACTTCCTTTGAGCGCATCGTCATGTATGTTGACGCTATGGGAGCTCTGTATTGCAGGGCAGCAGATATGGTCCTTCTTGCAATTCTAGATTCTCCTAAAGACGCTCTTTCAATTACAGAGATTGTTGACGCACTTGGTCTTTTGCAGCCAACGGTTTCTATGTCTCTTACTGCTTTGGCAGAAAGTGGCCTGGTACAGCGCAAACATGACGATGCTCTTTCAAGAAGAGTAACTATGGTTGAGCTCACTCCTCAAGGCAAGACATATATCAGAGAAATCGTTCAGCAAATTGAAGATATTATTGTTAAAAGAAAGAGTCGTACAGCTGTTTAAATGATTTATGCAGATTAAAGAAATCTAGAAGATGGGTTTCTCGAGGTTTAAGGGTTAGTGGTTATAAATCCCCATTTGCCCGTTTTATGGTGAATTTTATTTATTTTTTCATCATAAGGCGGGCATTTTCGTGGTATATTCCTTTTGGATTTGCACCTATTTGATTTTGTTTGTTATCCCTTCATCATATTTCTCACGTATTTTTACAGATTATTTTGATGAGCAAACAGAGAGGTTTGTACATGTCGGACGAAACATCTTCGGTCCAAAATGATTCTTTAAATGATGTAGAAAATACTCCAGCACCACGTAGACGTGGTAGACCTCGTAAGAGTGAAAATAGTAATTCAGAAAATTCAACTTCAGAAAATACCAATTCTGAGGCAGCTGAAGAAAAGGCCTCTAATTCATCTGCTGCAAAGCGTCGTCGTGGTCGTCCAACTAAAAAAGAGACCGAGGCTCGTCGTGCAGTAGAGGCAGTTATGGCTGAGGCTTTAAATGCAGCTGGCATTGCAGAGCCTCCTAAACGTCGCCGTGGCCGTCCAAGCAAAGAGGAGATGGAGGAGCGTGCTTTACAGGAGCAGACTCTTGAGGCTCTTCAGGCAGAGGTCCTGGCTCAGGTCCAGGCAGGTGGCAAAGTTTCTTCTGACGTTGTAGATACTGATCGCCTTACCAAGATTGTTCAGGACGCAACTCAGCCTTCTGCGGAGGTAACCCCGGTTCCTGCCTTCACTAAAGCAGAGGCAGAGGGTGCAGTTGGCCAGAATGACAATGCGGCTCAGAAGAACTTTGCTGAAGAGCAGGGTAGTGTTGAGCAGCAGGATGGCACAGCTCAGGAGCAGGCTTCTGGTGCAGCAGCAGATTCCGATGCAGCTCCAGCAGAGCGTCCAGGGCGTTCTCGTACGGGTGCAGCACGTCGTCGACATCGTAATGCTGAGCCAAAAGAAGCAGCTCAGGAGGGCGAGAAGACACAGGAAAACGCACACGCCAACAACCAGGAGCGTCCTTCTCGCGATCGTAGACAGAACAACCAGCGCAATAAGAATCGCAAGCAGGGCCAGGCAAGCGAGCCATCGCTTTCCAAAGAGGCTCTGCAAGAGATGAAGCTTTCTGAGCTTCGTGCTAAAGCAACTGAGCTGGGCATTGAGTACGCAGGCGTTCATAAGTCTGATTTGATTGAGCTTGTATACGCTGCATCTGCAGCTGCTGAGGGCTTTAAGACTGTTGAGGGTATTCTTCAGATTAGCAATGAAGGCTACGGCTGGATTCGTACAGGTAATTATATGGAAGGCGATGACGACGCCTTTGTCCACCAGCAGATTATTAGAAATCTTGGTCTGCGTCCGGGTGATAGCGTCTTGGGCATGGTGGGACCTGCTCGCGTAAATAGCAAGTATCCACCACTGCTTAAGGTTACCCAGGTCAACGGTGGGGAAGTTGAGGGTCTTAAGGACCGTCCTCGCTTCAAAGACCTGACCCCTATTTTCCCAGACCAGCCTCTTACTATGGAGCACGGTAAAGACTCCATTACGGGCCGTGCAATTGATCTGGTGGCTCCTATTGGTAAGGGTCAGCGTGGTTTGATTGTCTCGCCTCCAAAGGCAGGTAAGACCACCATTTTGAAGCGCATTTGCCAGTCTATTACCACTAACAATCCTGAGGTCCACCTCTTCTGCCTCTTGGTAGACGAGCGCCCTGAGGAAGTTACAGACATGGAGCGCTCCATTAAGGGCACCGTTGTTGCTTCAACTTTTGATATGCCAGCAGAGAATCACACCGTTGTCTCGGAGCTTGTCATTGAGCGAGCAAAGCGTCTGGTTGAGATGGGTCAGGACGTTGTGGTTATTCTGGACTCCATCACACGTCTTGCTCGTGCATACAACCTGGCTATTCCTGCTTCTGGTCGTATTCTTTCTGGTGGTGTTGACTCCGCAGCTCTGTATCCACCAAAGAAGTTCTTGGGTGCAGCTCGAAATATCGAGAACGGCGGCTCGCTCACTATTATTGCGTCTGCCCTGGTAGATACAGGCTCCAAGATGGATGAGGTTATCTTCGAGGAGTTCAAGGGCACCGGCAACATGGAGCTTAAGCTTGATCGCGATCTTGCAGATCGTCGTATCTTCCCAGCTATTGATCCTGTTTCTTCTGGTACTCGTAATGAGGATCTGCTTATTAAGCCAGAGCTTCAGCCTATGGTATGGGGCGTTCGCCGTATTCTTGCAGGCTTCAATAACACTGAGCGTGCAACTACTGCTCTTATCAGTGGCCTTAAGCAGACCGACAATAACCAGGACTTCCTGATTAGATCTGCAAAGAAGGCTGCACAGTCTGACTATCCACAGAATTAGTCAGATTTAAAGATGACGCAAGAAGTGCTTTCCAATCTATGTTGGGAGGCACTTCTTTTTTCTCACCATTTTTGTTGAATAACTGCCAAAGAATTATGAAAAAGTTTTAATGACGCTGTAAAAAATAATGAATTACGCTATAGTCATTTCTAACAGCACAATTATGTGTTGCAGCGGATTACACAAAGATGAAATGAAGCCCACCCGTTGCTCACGTCGCCCGTATTGGGTTTAGTAGCATATGCAAATTTAGCGTGTGTCTTCATACATCTTCTTGGCGTTTGTAGGGGGAGTTTGTATGACAGAAGGTAGGAATCCGGCAGTAGTCGCCGGCCTGCTCAGTGGACTGGTTCTGGTAGCAGAGCCAGCATCTGCGTATGCCCTTACCGCCAATGAAATTCGTCAAACGCCTCTTGGTGCAATCTTTACGGGCATTGGAGTGGGACTTGCTGCGGTTGCAGTCATTTCTGGTGCGGCCTTGGTAGTCTCTCGCTCGGTAAATCGTGGCGAGAAAACCGGTGGGGCAGAAGCAAAGATTCAGCCAAGCACTACATCTCAGGTTGAAGATAAGGCTTCGTCTCCAAAGCGAGTTTCAGCTGCATCGAACTTCTCGCCAGAAGAGAGCCTGGTGATTCCGCTGGACTCTCCAAGGCGCTCGATTGCTGCGTATAAGCCAAAGCACATGAGGGCTTCTCAGTGGGATATGACTGGTTCCATTCGTGTTCAGGCTGCTGAGCTGCCTGTCCAGCCTGCCGAGTCACCTGCAAAGAAGTCACAGGTTGTAAGTACGGCCGCAGAGGGCGTTCTTCCCGTTCGCGCAAAGAAGGCTCCTGCACACTCTACAAACGACTACGCGCAGATTGCAGAGAACTACACCAAGCTTTTGAGCTGGCGCGAGCGTACCGTTGCACGTGCAAAGGGTGCTGCTGCGGTGCTTCTTGAGCGCTTAGGGCAAGATCCTATGGACGGCCTGCCTATTATCGAACGTGCTGACGGAACAGTTGGTGACGTTGGTACAGCTTGGTGGACTAAGGCTGTGGGCGAAGAGTCCATTACGCGCGATTTTGGTATTGCCGAGATTGGTGCCGAGGCTATTCCTGAAGACTTCACCAATCATGCCGCTGATATTTCCAGTCGCATTTCTTACGTTGACCAGGGAGTCTTCCCTGAGAAGCGTACGATTGACGAGCTTGAGCATGCTGATGATTGGACGCTCGCGCTGGCTGCAATGGACGAGCATCTAGCTCGCCATGATCAGCAGCAGATGCGCAAGTATCATCCAGTGCAGCTGCCGCTCATTGGTCAGGTCACTGCTGAGGCTGAAGTTGCAAGCTCGGTGGAGTTGTCGGGTGCAAAACCTGCTGCGTCTCACAAGGTTGCCGCAGCTCAGATGCGTCCTTCTCGCGAGCCAAACTACGCTGGTGTGGTTGCACAATCAACCGCAATGCCGCTGATTAAGGCTACAAACGATACGTCATCGCATGTTCAGGACATCTTTGACGCGGTTGAGCGTGAGATGGCAGCTGAGCTTCAGGCGGCTGACGAGAGACCAACGCGCGAACTGCTTCGCCTCATTGAGGGCGGCACCAGCAAGATGAAGAAGATTTCTTCGCTTGATCTTGGTGAGAAGACCAGTGCAGACAAGGCCTCTTACAAGCCTCGTCACTTTGCTGGTGAGCTTCCGCTGGTACGTGAGGCGTAAGTAGCACACGTAGGCCAGCTGCGGGTAGTCAGAAGACAACCGCGCAACCGTCGCGAAAGGCTGGAGCTCGTAGAAACATCCGGTTTCTCTAAAATTATTTCAAGTTAGATAACATTTTTTGGCTGTGGTTCTTTTTTAAGGGCTGCAGCCATATTGTGTTGTGTCACATATTCAACGCTATGGAGAAAAGGAGATGAATATGGCACATAAGCTAACGCGACGACGCTTTTTGGAGGTGGCCGGGACCATTGCGGGGTCGTTTGCTCTAGCAGGTTGTTCGCCAAAGAACCAAGACCCTAACTCCATTTACGTTGGCGTGATGGGACCGTATACCGGCGACGTTGCCCAGTATGGTCTTGCGGTACGTAGCGGCGTTCTTTTGTACCTCAAGGAGTTCAACAAGAAGGGTGGCGTTAACGGACGTCAGATTGTCTCTATTGTTGAGGACGAGAAGGGCGATTCAACTGAGGCCATTCTTGTTTATAACAAGCTGCTTGACGAGAACGTCTGCGCAATTCTAGGTGACGTTACCTCAACGCCAACCATTGCACTGGCGCAGAAATCGGTTCTGGACAACATTCCTTGCGTAACGGCATCTGCAACAGCAGAAGACGTTGTTGCTCACGGCAATAACATGTTCCGTGCTACTGTCACCGACCCATTCCAGGGCGTTGTTCTTGCAGAGTTTGCTAAAAAGCAAGGCTATCAGCGTGTAGGAACCATCTTTAACTCTGGTGGCGATTACGAGATTGGCGTTAACAACGCATTTGTTCAGAGGGCTCGTGAGTTGGGCATTGAGGTTGTATCCCAGCAGGGCTATCCAACGGGAGCTGTTGACTTTAACGCCCAGCTCACCAGCATTATTGGACTGGATCCTGATGCCATTTTGGCTCCAAACTATTACCAGGATAACGGCAAGATTGTGACGCAGGCTCGCCAGCTTGGCTGCAAAAAGCCTTTTATGGGCGCAGATGGTTGGGCAGGCATCATTGGTGGCGAGCAGGACTATGCTTCTGCGGCTGACCTTGAAGGATGCTTCTATTGCTCTGCCTTTGTTGCTTCAAACCCAGATGAAAAAGTTCAGCATTTTGTTAAGGCTTATACCGAGGAATACGGTGAGGCTCCAACTAACTTCTGTTCTTTGGGCTATGACGCAGCGATGATTCTTTGCTCCGCTCTTAAGACTGTCGAGAAACGCGGCTATACCTACAACTCTAATGAGTATAGGCAAGCCATTATTGACGCTATTGCATCTGGTGTGGTCGAAGGTGTTACTGGAACCCTTTCGTATCAGGGAACAGGTGACCCAGTGAAGTCCACCTTGATTATTACCTTTAAAGATGGCAAAGAGTCCATCTATGACACGATCAATCCTTCATAGAAAAGAGAACCTCAGATGTTTTTGACTCAGGTGCTCAATGGACTTCAATTGGGCAGTATTTACGCACTGGTGGCGCTTGGTTACACAATGGTGTACGGCATCATCTTGCTTCTTAACTTTGCACATGGTGACATCATCATGTTCGGCTCCTACGTTGCTTGGATTGCGCTTGTTCAGTTAGGACTCAATCCTGCAATCGCCGTTCTTCTCGCCATTTTTGGTTGTGTTGTGCTGGGCGTTCTTATTGATAAGGTTGCCTATGCACCACTCAGAGAAGCTCCAAGGCTTTCTATTCTGATTACCGCAATTGGCGTTTCTTACCTGCTTGAAAATGGTGTTCAGCTACTTCTTGGCGCTGACGCTAAGGTTGTTCCAAGCATCATTGACCTGGGAACTGTTCAGGTATTTGGTTCGACGCTCTCCGGCACTGCACTTTTGACTGTTGCCGTTACTATTGTGGCAACCGTTGTTCTGACCCTTTTGGTTCAGAAGACTCGTCTTGGTAAGGCAATGCGTGCCGTTTCTGAGGACATGGGCGCTGCTCGTCTAATGGGCGTCAACGTCAATAGCACTATTAGCTTTACCTTTGCAGTTGGTTCCGCTCTGGCAGGCATTGCAGCTATTCTGTACTCCATGGCATACCAGCAGGTTTCTCCTACCATGGGCGTCATGCTGGGCACCAAGGCATTTGTTGCAGCAGTTCTTGGCGGCATTGGCTCCATTCCTGGCGCTGTTATTGGCGGCCTTATTGTTGGCTTCTCCGAGGTCTTTGTTGCTGCCTTTGGTCTGTCTGTCTGGCAGGATGCAGTAGTCTTCTTACTCTTGATTCTTGTTCTTGTTGTGAAACCAACTGGCCTGCTTGGCCGACCAGTTACCGAGAAAGTGTAAGGAGGCTCACATGACTAAAATGTATCCACGCGATAATAACCACAACCCCGTAATTGTCACTGGTTTTGGTGGAAAAGATGGTCAGCGTCGTGAGCTCACTATGCCTGCTCGCTATGCCATCAATGCAATTCTTGTTGCGCTCTTTGTCTTTGGTGGAAACTTCCTGGTAGGAGAGGGCCTTATTTCTCGCTATCAGACCGTTGTTTTTGAGCAAATTGGCGTATATGTTCTGATGACCGTTTCTCTGAACATTGTTACCGGATATCTGGGACAGCTTCCTTTGGGCCACGCTGGCTTTATGTCCATTGGTGGTTATGCCTGCGCAATCTTTATCATTCGCATGATGCCACTCTTTGGTCTGGATGCTCAGTCCATGGCCTCAGGCTCTACACCTGCAGTTATTCTTTTTGTGGTTGGTCTTTTGTTTGGCGGCATTTGCGCCGCTCTGATGGGCGTGGTTATTGGTATTCCAGCACTTCGTCTTCGCGGTGATTACCTGGCCATCATTACCCTGGGCTTTGCAGAGATTATCCGCGTTGTTCTGGTTAACATCGACTCTGCTCTTGGATTCAAGCTTACTGGTGGCGCATCAGGCCTCACGGGTATTCCTGCATATACGGGTTACCTGAACACGGCAATTGTTGTTTCGCTTGCCATCTTTGCAATTCATACTCTTATGAAGTCTAGACATGGACGTGCTATTCTCGCCATCCGCGATAACGAGATTGCTGCAGAGGCATCAGGCGTTAACACCACGTATTACAAGACCCTTGCCTTTGTTTTCTCTGCATTCCTTGCTGGTATTGCAGGCGGCCTTTACGCGGGCTGCATCGGCGTTATGGCGCCTGCCAAGTTTGGCTTTATGAAGTCTGTTGAGATTCTGGTTATGGTTGTTCTGGGTGGCATGGGTTCTATGTTTGGATCCGTTGTGTCCGCAACTGTCCTGACTGTACTTCCAGAGGCTCTACGTGCCTTTGCTGACTACCGTATGGTTGCTTATGCAATTGTCTTGATTCTGGTCATGATCTTCAGACCTGAGGGTCTGTTTGGCTCGTATGACTTCTCGCTGTCCCGCATTATTGAGCGCATCATGAACAAGGATTTCCCTTGGAACAAGGATGACTCGGACGAGCAGACAGACGTGCCGGTCAACGCGAAGGCAGACGCTCAGGCAAACGAGCAGGCGGATACGCAGGTAGAAGCCTCAACTGATTCGAAGGAGGCGTAAGAGCGATGGCAACTAAAAACACTACAAAACTTATTAGGCAAGAGTCTCCTAACCTCATTCCTGAGCGAGACCTTGGTGCAATTCCAGTTCTTCAGGCTGAGCACCTGGGCATTGACTTTGGTGGCTTGACGGCTGTTAATGACTTCAACATCGCTCTTGGTCCTACCGAGATTTCTGGCATCATTGGTCCTAACGGTGCAGGTAAAACAACTGTCTTTAACTTGCTTACCTGTGTCTACAAGCCAACCCGTGGTACCGTAATGATTGACGGCTACGACCTTGCTGGTAAAAGCGTTGTTGAAGCAAATCATATGGGTATTGCCCGCACCTTCCAGAACATTCGACTGTTCAACAACATGACGGTTATGGAGAACATTCAGGTTGGTCAGGGCAGCCACATGACGTCTCATTTCTTTGAGGACGTCCTTCGTCTTCCAGCTCACTGGAAGCAGGAGAAAGAGAGCGCTGATAAGGCTCGTGAGCTGCTGCGCATTTTTGGCATGGAGAATCTTGCAAATACCCTTGCAGGCAACCTGCCTTATGGCGCTCAGCGCAAGCTTGAGATTCTTCGCGCTCTGGCAACGCAGCCTAAGATTTTGCTGCTTGACGAGCCAGCTGCAGGTATGAATCCAGCAGAGACCGATGAGCTTATGGAGAATGTCCTTAAGATTCGTGATGACTTCAAGATTGCTGTTCTTCTCATCGAGCACGACATGAAGTTTGTTATGGGTATCTGCGAGGGACTTGCTGTCCTTGATCACGGCAACATCATCGCTAAAGGTACGCCAGAAGAGGTCCAGAATAACCCTCGCGTTATCGAAGCATATCTTGGAAAGCAGGAGGTGCGCTAATGGCCGCTGAAACTACAAACACCCAGGCAGCTGGCGCAGGAAAAACACTGCTGTCCGTCAAGGATCTTAACGTTTCTTACGGTGCAATTCATGCAGTTCAGGGTATCTCTTTTGACATCCATGAGGGCGAGATTGTTACCCTTATTGGCGCAAACGGCGCAGGTAAATCAACTACGCTGAACACCATTGCTGGTCTAGTAAAGCCGGACTCTGGCACCATTACCCTTGACGAGAAAAACCTTGTAGGTCAGCGCGCTCACAAGATTGTTGAGGCTGGCCTGGCGTTGTGCCCTGAGGGCCGCCGTGTGTTTTCTCGCATGAGTGTTGCTGAAAACCTTGAGATGGGCGGCTATACGCAGCCCGATTCCCAGAACGCTAAGACCGTCAAGATGGTCTACGAGCATTTCCCACGTCTTCGTGAGCGCAAGAATCAGCTGGCAGGAACGCTGTCTGGTGGCGAGCAGCAGATGCTTGCTATGGGTCGTGCTCTGATGAGCAGGCCAAAGCTTTTGATGCTCGACGAGCCTTCCATGGGTCTGGCTCCTATTCTGATTGAGGAAATCTTCCAGATTATTCGCCAGCTCGGCGATGCAGGAACCACCATTTTGCTGGTTGAGCAGAACGCTAATATGGCACTTAAGGTTGCCGACCGTGCATACGTTCTTGAGCTTGGTAAGGTTGCTAAGCATGGCACCGGCCAGGAGCTTCTCCACGACGATGACGTTCGCAAGGCTTACCTCGGCGCATAACGCGCCTTACGGTAAGCGCGGCTCACGGTAAACGCGACTTCAACGACAACCCGGCTTCCACATAACGTAGGAGCCGGGTTTTGTTGTCGTGTCTGAACAGTTTGCCTAAAAAGCGCGCCATGTCTGAGCTATTTGCCTGTTTTTCTCGCCAAGTCTGAGCAAATTTACTCAGACTTGATGTAGTTTTCAGGCTCGCAAAGTTTGGAGCGGCGCAGCCTATCTTCACGCGCCTGATTTCTTCAAAGAATCTGTAACTTTTGCCTAAATACGTAAAAGAAACTGTGGATTTGCCTGATTTCATCAAAGAATCTGTGCCTCAAATACAGATTCTTTACACTTTTCAGGCACGCAATGTTGTAAAGACGCACATGGCGAGAAGAACGGACGGGATTAGCCCTCCTAGCGAGAAACCCGTGTTGTCGCAGGCGTACTTGTTAGTACACGCATTGACCGAGCGCAGTTGTCACGTTAAATCTCGTCGAAAGTGTTGTGGTGTTGCTGACCGTCGTCCAAGGTAAGGACGGTACCCAGAAGTGCTGGCTCAAGAATCTGAATCCAGAGATCGCCTCTGACCTGCTTTGCATTCTCGGCAACAGCGCGAGCAGTAACAGGGGAGTCGCAGATGGCAACCATGGTGGAACCTGAGCCCGAGATAACAAAGGCGCAAGCACGAGCAAGCTTAGCTACCTGTTTGAGCTCTTCGTAATCAGGAATGAGCTCCTTGCGGTATGGCTCATGGAGTTTGTCGTTGCAGGCAGCTGCCAAAAGACCTCCATTGCCTGTTTCAAGTGCATGGGTAACAGCAACGGTACGACCCATTTGATAAACAGCGGTCTGAAGAGAAATATTCTGTGGAACGACCTTGCGGGCATCCTCGGTGTTGACAGTGTACGGCGGTGCAATTGCAACAAAAGAGAGACCGCGCGCTACCAGCCTTCGAGTACAAACGGTATGCCCGCCCTCAACAAATGACGAGGTCAGGCCACCGTAAATTGCAGGAGCAACGTTATCGGGATGGCCCTCAAAATGACAGGCAAAGTCGAGCGCACGCTCAGGATCCCAGCCACCATGTGATTCGGTCATTGCGGCGGCAATACCAGCAATTACGCAGGTAGAACTTGAGCCAAGTCCGCCAGAAAGCGGAATAGGCGAGTCGATGGTGATGTGCTTAGGAGTAGGCTCTTCGCCCAGCTTTTCACAGGCTCGAATATACGACGTCCACACGAGGTTGTCATCGTTTCTGAACTGTTCGGGGCAGCCATCAATGATGAGCGTAGGGGATTCTCTAAACGTAATTTTTGCGCGCAGGTTAAACGCAAGGCCCAGCGTATCGTAGCCGACGCCAATGTTTGCAGAGGTAGCAGGTACAGAAACGGTCAAGATGGTGTTGTCGAGCATGTAGAACCTGCTTTCTCAGAGTCTAACAAGCAAAAATACGCCCGCATGCTTCGGAAACGTACGAAGCAAGCTGTTCCTTCTCGCGAACGTTAGTATGAATGATAACGTTATCATTCAGCGATGAAAGCTGGATTGGCGGATTAGTGCCCGTGATTTCGGCGAGCGTATGCATGCATGCAAAGTCATCCAGGCCAGCGGTCGAGTGGCCCAGCGCGGCAAGCACGTCGGACGAGAACTTATACGGGCTAGCAGTAGACAGACAAACGCGCACGTTACCCGCCTGGCGAGAAACCCTGTCAAGCACGTGCTTTGCGACGGCTGTGTGAGGGTCAATCAGCACACGACAATTCTCCCAGGTAGAACGGATAGTCTCACGCGTCTGGTCGTCGGTGGCAAAGCCAGCATCAAAGGTTTCGCGGATGGTGTCCATCACCTGAGCAGGTGCCGTGTAGATACCCTTGGTTACCAGCTGGTTCATCAGATAGCTGACAAGCTCAGTATCCTTGCCGGATGCAAGATAGAGGAGTCGTTCAAGGTTTGATGAAACCAGAATGTCCATCGATGGCGAGATAGTCTTTTCAAATGCACGTCTACGATCGTAGATGCCTGTTTCCAAGAAATCAGTCAGCACCTTATTGCTGTTAGAAGCCACAATGAGACGATCAACAGGAAGTCCCATTTCTTTTGCAAAGTAGCCTGCGAGGACGTCGCCAAAGTTGCCGGTTGGCACGCAGAAAGTAACTTTTTGACCTTGGGTGATGGCACCCTTGGCAACAAGCTGGGCATATGCGTCAAAGTAGTAGGTTACCTGTGGGGCCAATCGACCAATATTGATGGAGTTTGCGCTGGAAAGTACTGTGCCCTTACCGGCCAACTCATGCGCCAACTCCTTGTTAGCAAAGATTGCTTTAGCGGCGTTTTGAGCGTCGTCAAAGTTTCCCTTAACAGCGCAAACAGCTACGTTAGAGCCTTTTTGAGTTACCATCTGCAGGCGTTGAATATCAGAAACCTTGCCTTCTGGATAAAAGACGGTGATGCCCATGCCAGGAACGTCCTTGAAGCCCTCAAGTGCAGCTTTACCAGTGTCGCCAGAAGTTGCTGTCACAATCATGATGCTCTTGCCGGCGGTGGCAGCCACGCCCTCAGCCCCCGCGACGCCCGCAGTGTTCGCGCCACTTGCGCCACCCGCGTCCTCGCGAGCAACACTCATCAGGCGGGGGAGCATCTGAAGCGCAACGTCTTTGAAAGCCGACGTTGGACCATGGAAGAGCTCAAGCAGCCAGTCTTCTCCGATAGCAGAAATAGGCGTGATAGCCTGGGTGTCCCACTGAGAGCCATAAGCACCCTCAATGCAGCGAGTCAGTTCTTCAGCAGAGTAGTCGTCCAGCAGAGCAGAAAGCACATCGAAAGCAGTAGCTTTAAAGCCCTGAGAACAAACCTTTGCAAGATCGAGGGGTTTCTCGCCAATTGAATCTTGGATATAAAGGCCGCCGTCGGGAGCAATTCCCTGCAAAATGGCCTGCTTAGCCAAGACGTTATGGTCAGAGCTTCTTGTGCTGTGATATGCGACGGCCATGAAACCACCAATCTTTAGAACGTGTCGCGTGTTGTGCGTCTCGCGTGTTGTGCGCGAGCAAATTGCGCGTCTCGCGTGTTGTGCGCGTGCAAATTGCGCGTCTCGCGTGTTGCGTTTCTATTATTTTAACAGTGAGAAGTAAATGTCGCTTGTAACATAGAATTGTTCATAGCATTATGAAGACGAGAAAAACTGTCGATTAGATTCTGTCTAGGTTTTTGGTAGTTTTTGTCTATGAGATTGTTATCAGTGCAGTCACCTTTGCGTGCGGTTGTCCTTGCTCTGCAATTAGCCTTGCAGACAATCGGTTTTCTCGCAAAATGACTACTAGATTTGGAGTTATATGCAAAACGTTGCCCTACTTGGATTTGGAACGGTTGGTGCTTCAGTTGCGCGCATTCTTGATGAGCGCGTTTCTGACGTTAACCTGACGTCCATCTTGGTTAGAGCTGGTAAAGAGCACGTTGACCCTCGGGCAACATCTGATTTTGATGCGCTCTTGTCTGACCCTGCGCTCGATACCGTTGTTGAGTGCATGGGTGGCCTCACGCCAGCCTATGAATACATCAAAGCTGCGCTGACTGCTAAGAAAAATGTAGTCACCTCAAATAAAGCCGTGGTATCTGCTCATTTTGAGGAGTTTATGACACTTGCCGCTGAAGCGGGCGTCAACTTTAAGATTGAAGCATGCGTATGCGGTGGCATTCCTTGGATAGCAGGAATTCAGAAAGTTCGTCGTATTGACGAGATTTCTGCGTTCTGGGGAATCATGAATGGAACCACCAACTACATTGTCTATTCCATGCTCAAAGACGGAACGGACTTTGCAGAGGTTCTGAGCAAGGCTCAGGAGCTGGGTTACGCCGAGCGAGATCCGTCAAGCGATATCGACGGCATTGATGTTCGCTCTAAGACTATGATTTCTGCATCTATCGCCTTCGACGTAATCTGCACAGATCAGATTCCTATGTCTGGTATCAGAAACTTAACTAAGCGCGATCTTGCCATGTTTGGCAGTCACGATATGACAATCAAGCTCTTTGGTCGTGGTGTTTCTGATGGTTCATCGTATGCGGCAGCTGTTGAGCCAGTTGCGGTTTCACTCTTAACCATCGAGGCCAACGTTCCAACTAACTTTAACGTTGCAACTGCCGTGGGAAATACCATTGGTGAGCTCAAGTTTTACGGTCAAGGTGCCGGTGGCGACCCAACGGCAAACGCCGTCGTGCAGGATATTATTGACTGTGCCTCAGCTCCTGCTGGGGGTCAGCAGACCTTCTCGGCAGGTCTTTCGCATGACCCTGAGCTGCTTGTTTCCGACTATGTGTTTAGGACGCAGGCCGATATTCCAGGCGGTACGTTCTGGGAGCCAGGTGCTCAGTTGGTTAAAAATCTAAGTGCCGAGAAGGCCCGTGAGCTTCTTACCAGCGCACTTTCACAAGACCCTACAACCTTTATGGCTGCACTTGAAAAGAGGAATTAGAAATGATCAAAATTGCAAAATTTGGCGGCTCAAGTGTTGCTTCTGCAGAGCAGTTCAAAAAAGTTAAAGCTATTGTTGAAGCTGACCCTGATAGACGCTTTATTGTCTCGTCTGCAGCGGGAAAGCGCCACTCAACCGATAACAAGATCACGGACCTTCTGCTGCTGGTAAATGCTCATATTGAGTATCACGTTGACTGCACCTCTTTGCTCGCAGACATCGAGGCTCGCTTTGTGGAGATTGCTGATGAACTGGGAGTTGCATGGCCTGTCGCCGAGGAGTTTGAGAAGTTTGCTACAAACATCAAGTCCTTCTCGCCAGAGTATGTAGTAAGTAGGGGCGAGTGGTTTACCTGCCAGATTCTTGCTGAATATCTTGGTCTGCCCTTTGTTGATGCGGCAGACGTTATGCTGTTCCATCATGATGGCACCATTGATATGGAGCGCACTGCTTCTAGGCTTAAAGAAGTTGTTGTTCGCAGTGGCTCGTTTGTGCTGCCTGGCTTCTACGGCGCTACCGTTGACGGTGCAATTAAGCTGTTCCAGCGCGGTGGTGGCGATATTACCGGCGCAATTGTTGCTCGCTGCCTAGATGCTGACTTGTATGAGAACTGGACTGACGTTTCTGGCTTCCTTTCTGCGGATCCTCGTATTGTTCAGAATCCACGCGCCATTGGCCGCATTACCTTTGACGAGATGCGTGAGCTTTCTTACATGGGCGCTTCCGTTCTTCAGGAAGAAGCAATTTTCCCTGTTCGCGAGGCAAACATTCCAATTCAGATCAAGAATACCAACCGCCCAGAAGATGCAGGTACAGTTATTCGCGAGACCGCAGACGGCGATACAAACGAGCACTTGATTACAGGTATTGCAGGCAAGAAAGACTTCTTGGCTATTCACGTCAAGAAGGCTCATATGTCCAACGAGGTTGGCGTCATCAGCCGCGCTCTCAATATTGTTGAGCGTTACGGCGTCTCTGTTGAACACATCCCAACAGGCGTTGATTCGTTTGGTATTGTGGTAAATGCCTCCGACGTAAAGGATACGGTTTATTCCATCATCAGCGATATTCGTCGCGAGATTGAGCCTGATGACATTACGATGGTAGACCGCTTAGCTCTTGTTTCTGTTGTTGGTCGTAATATGTCTAGGCGTTCCGGCACCTCTGGTAAGATCTTTGGCGCGTTGGGCAATGCGGGCGTCAACATTCGTATGATTACGCAGAGTTCAGAAGAGATTAGTATTATTGTGGGTGTCGATAATGCCGACTTTGATCGCACAATTGGCGTCATTTATAACGGATTTGTTCGTGACGAAATGGTTTCGAGGTAACTATGGCTTTTGATCCAAACGGTAAGGTCGTTGCAATTCTTGGTGCTACCGGCGTTGTTGGTGCCCAGATGATGCAATGCCTTGAAGAGCGTAATTTTCCTATCAAGGAGCTGGTGCTTCTGGCATCCGCTCGAAGCGCTGGTAAAACTATCGAATTTGCTGACCAGCAGATTGTAATTCGCGAAGCAACGTCAGAGGCTTTTGAGGGTGTAGATATTGTCCTTGGCGCAGCTGGTGACGAGCAGGCAAAAGAGCTGCTTCCTGAGGCAGTTAAGCGTGGATGCGTCTGCGTTGACAACTCCCATGCATTCAGAATGGACCCAAACGTTCCGCTGGTAATCCCAGAGATTAACGCTGAGGACATCAAGAACCATAACGGCATCATTTCTAACCCAAACTGTGCAACCATTATTGGTCTGGTACCTCTGTATCCTTTGCATAAGGCAGCAGGTGCAAAGCGTATTATTGCTTCTACCTATCAGGCTGCATCGGGCGCTGGTCTTCCTGGTCTCACCAGCCTGAAGAATCAGATGGCTGACGTTGTTGCAGGTAGGGAAGTAACCGAGACCGCTCCTTTTGCATACCAGCTGGCAGTTAACCTGATTCCACAGATTGGCGGCTTTGACGAGGTTGGCTACACTTCCGAGGAAATGAAGATGCAAAACGAGGGTCGCAAGATCATGCACCTTCCTGAGCTGCGCGTTAACTGTACCTGTGTCCGAGTTCCAACGATGCGCTCACACTCTGAGTCCATCACTGTTGAGTTTGAGCGTCCTTTGAGTCCAGATGAGGCTCGCGCTATTCTTGAGGATGCTCCAGGAATCAAGGTTGTAGACAACCCAGCAGAGCTTCAGTACCCAATGCCTCTTGATACTTCTGACCAGGACCTTATCTATGTTGGTCGTATTCGCGAGGATCTTTCCGCTGATAAAGATACCAATGCGCTGTCATTCTTCTGCTGCGGAGACCAGATTAGGAAGGGCGCCGCAACAAACGCTGTTCAGATTGCAGAGTACCTGCTGTAATATCCCGCGCGTTGCTGCGTCACATTTTCGTTGACCAAGTACCCGTTCGATTCTATTTCGTGGAATCGAACGGGTATTTTTGTGCGTCTGAGTGAAATTTTTCAACGATAGAGTGCCATTCGGCGGCAAAGTGGTAAAAAATGCGTTTAGTTGGAGTATCCAAAAATGCTTAGTTTCTATGCAAGCCATCTACCAGCAATTTTACGTGGACAAAATTGTGGAAATTAGTACAGAATTTCTGAACTGGGAAAACGTAAGCACCAAAACTCCGAAGTCTAAAAATAAACTCCAACTAAACGGATTTTTTACCCAAAACAGCACCTCTAATTTGATACATCAATTTCTTGATTAGTTTTCCTGCATATTGGCAAGTGTTTATGCAAAAATCGCCTATCTAGATAGTTAAAACTTTTATTCGAACAGGTATTCTACTTTTACAGTGACCATACAGTTTGGGGGCAAAAAGGGTGCACTTGCGGTGTTGGCCTAACAAAAAAGGTAGACAGCAAGCCATCTACCTGGAGTTTCTGGTGCCTCCTGCGCGATTCGAACGCGCGACCTGCGGTTTAGAAGACCGACGCTCTATCCAGCTGAGCTAAGGAGACATATAGCGTCGTTCATTATAGCAATAAGGATTGCAAATACGTCGTGCCATCAAAGATTTTCTTATCAGAAGAATGACAAAGGAAAAGAAAAGTAGCTACACTAAAAGCAGCTACACTGATTACAGGCTTACGTGAATGGAGACACTATGTCTTACGATTTTGAATCACGCGTTGATCGTGCTGGTACTGGTTCTAGAAAATGGAACGTCATGTATGACGTGAATCCTGATGTAGCTCCTGGTATTCCACCTTTTTCTGTTGCTGATATGGAGTATCACACAGCCCCAGAGATTGTCGAGGGCCTCAAGGAATACGTCAATGACGCAATCCTTGGCTATTCCGTGCCAACCAATCAGATGAAGCAGGCTGTGTGCAAGTGGATGAAGACCCGCCACAACTGGGATGTAAAACCAGAGTGGCTGCTCAACTCTTCAGGCGTGGTGCCTGCGCTCTTTGCATCTGTTGCCGAGTTCACCCAGCCAGACGAGGGTGTCATCCTGTTTACTCCTGTCTACCATCCGTTCTACATGGCAGTTGAGGAGAATAACCGTGTGCTGGTAGAGTGCCCGCTTGTCCTGTCAGAGGGTCCTCACTACGACATTAACTTTGACCTGCTTGAGAAACTTGCCGCCGAGCCAAAGAACACCATGGTCATCCTGTGCTCACCCCACAATCCAAGTGGTCGCGTGTGGACCAAAGAAGAGCTCACGCGCATCGCAGAGATTGCGGTTAAGCACAACCTCATCGTTGTCGCTGACGAGATCCATCACGACCTCATCATGCCAGGTTCTACGCATACCGTCTTTGAAACAATTTCCGATGAAGTCGCAGCGCGTACCATTACCTGCACTTCTGCTTCAAAGAGTTTCAACCTGGCTGGCACACAGTTCAGCAACATCATCGTGAGCAATCCAGAACTGCGCAGCCGCCTCGAGAAGCGCCTGCAGGCCCGAGAGACCACCTCATGCAATCCAATCAGCTTCAAGGCCTGTGAGCTGGCTTATAGCAAGGGTGGGGCATGGCTGGACGCATGCATCAAGGCTGTTGACGATAACCAGAAATTGGTCCTGGACTTCTTCGCCACCAAGCACCCTCGGGTGAAGCTTGCACCAATCACGGGAACCTACCTCCAGTGGCTCGACTTCAGGGACCTTGGCCTTACTCCAGAAGAGCTCGACCACCTGTTGCAGTTTGAGGCCCAGATTTTCTTCACCGACGGAGTCTTCTTTGGCGAGGCTGCCCAGGGCTTCAAGCGTTGGAATTTGGCAGCCCCTCGTGTCGAGATTGAAGAGGCGCTGGATCGCCTGGATGCAGCACTTACGGCTCACGGTTTCTAGACACAGTCTGCGGCTTTAAGCGGATTGATTGCGGTTTCTTGACACCGTACCACTGCCATACCACCATATACCAGCTCGTTTAGCGCATGAAATCATCTGCGGAGAAGCTCGTTCTTCTCCGCATTTTGTTTGGCGAGAAACCCGTTGCACCGGCAGATTTCTAAGAAAATCAAAAAAGAGTTTGAAAAATCTGCGTTTCTCGCTTGCATCTTTTTCTGATTCTGTAATAATGATTTAGCTGCGTTTCATGAGGTGGCCAAATGGTGGGAGTAGCTCAGTTGGCAGAGCGACGGACTGTGGCTCCGTAGGTCGAGGGTTCGAGCCCCTTTTCCCACCCCATTCGAAACGTTAATTGGATCGTTAGCTCAGCTGGTAGAGCAGGGGACTCTTAATCCCAAGGTCCAGGGTTCGAACCCCTGACGATCCACCATTTGAATTTCAAACCCCGGCTTGCGTCGGGGTTTTTATTTTTTGTGAGTCGCTAGTTTCTAATTGTTTGTTGAGAGCGATTGCGTCATACTGAAGTCTCCATGATTTTATTGTAGTTCGGAGGACTCGCCGTGATTTACACAATGACGCTTAATCCCGCGCTTGACTATGTCATGCATCCAAACACATTGGACATGGGCTTTACTAACCGTTCCTCCTCAGAAGAGTTGCACTGTGGTGGTAATGGTATTAACGTCTCCACGCTCTTAAATGAGCTTGATAAAGTCACCGTTGCCATGGGTATTGTTGGTGGCTTTACTGGTGAATACCTGCTCAGTGACCTGCAGCGTCAGGGAATTCCAAGCAACTTCGTCAAGCTTGATTCTGGCTTTACTCGTATTAATGTCAAGCTTAACGGCATTGTTATGACCATGGTCAACGGTAATGGCCCACGCATTCCAGAGAAAAAGGTTGATGAGCTGCTGGAGCGCATGGACGTTGTTGGCGCAGGTGACACCTTGGTTCTTACGGGATCTATTCCAAGCTCACTTCCAGAGGATATCTATACTCGCCTTATGGCTCAGCTTGCAGGTCGCGGCATCCAGTTTGTTGTCGATGCTCCCGGTCAGCTGCTTATGGAGGCTATCAAGGCTCAGCCATTCCTGATTAAGCCTAACAACCACGAGGTTGGCCGTATCTTTGATGCCAATCCAGAGACCCCAGAAGAGTGCATTCCATTTGCAAAGAAGCTCCAGGATGGCGGCGCTCGCAACGTTATCGTTTCTTGTGGTGGTGCAGGTTCTCTACTTCTGGACGAGTACGGAACTGAGCACATTGTTCCAACCGCTAAGATTCGCCTGGTTAACGCAACCGGCGCTGGTGACTCCATGGTCGCAGGCTTCCTGGCAAAGACTACCGCTGGCTACGATTACGACACCGCGCTTATTTACGCTTCAGCTTGCGGTACTGCAACTGCAGCAAGCCGAGGAATCGCAAAGCGCGCAACCATTGATCGCGTTGTCACCGCTCTTTACAAGAAGATGGGCCGAGAAATGCCTGCTTCTATTGCAGAAGAAATTCAGCTTGCTCGCCAGAAAGAGGAGAGCCGCGAGGGCAAGTCTTCTTGGCTTGCAGATTCTGAGTAGTAATCGCAGCTAGAACGCATAGTTCTTTTGGCGAGAAACCCTCAGATGGTGCGCTCTTTCCGCGTGGAGTAAACAGAGCGTCTTTACTATTGTGAACGTACAAACACTTGGCAAGAAAGATTCTCTTGCCAAGTGTTTTTTATTGAAATTTATTTAAAGATACTCACAACGTAACAGGTCAAAAAAATGTTACCCTGTAAAAAGACAGGTTAGTTTCTGCGACTATTGTCCTGTGTTGATAGGCTTGCAGAACGTTATACACCGCTAAACGGACAATGATAGGAGCATGTATGTTTGAGGGAGTCAATGCATCCAACGGAATCGGCATCGGTACTGCTCAGGTTGCCGTAGATCCAGACCTCACTTTTACTCCGCACACTGTTGAGGACACTGCTGCAGAGAAGGTTCGTTACGCAGAGGCAGTAACTAAGTTTATTGCACAGACTAACGCACAGATTGAGCGCATGACCAAGACAGTGGGCGAGGAAGCCGCTGCTATTATGGGTGCTCACATTGAGTTTGCTGAGGATGAGGGCATCAAAGAGGCTGTTAACGGTGCTATTGATGGCGGCACCTGCGTTGAGCAGGCTGTAAGCGACGCCTACGACATGTACTACAACATGTTCCTTGGCATGGAGGATGAGCTCTTCCGTGAGCGCGCAGCAGACGTTGCTGACGTCAAGACCGGTCTTCTCGCTGACCTGCTTGGCAAAGAGGTTGTTGACCTCTCCACACTTCCAGAGAACTCCGTCATTGTCTGCCATGAGCTGACTCCTTCTATGACTGCAGACATTGATAAGGACCACGTTGCAGGTATTGTTACCGAGACTGGTGGTCGTACTTCTCACTCCGCAATCATTGCTCGTGCTCTTGAGATTCCTGCAGTTCTTTCTGTTCCTAATATCACTTCTGAGGTTGCAACTGGCAACGCTATTGTTGTCGACGGCACTAACGGCAAGGTTGTTGTCGATCCATCCGAGGCTGAGCTTGCTGAGTACAAGGCTCAGGCTGAGGCTTATGCTGCAGAGAAGGCTGCTCTTGAGGCTTATCGCGGCAAGGAGACCGTATCTGCTGACGGTATCAAGGTTCTGCTTGTTGCTAACATCGGTAATCCAGATGACGCTAACGGCGCAGTTGACGCTGACGCTGAGGGCATTGGTCTGTTCCGCTCCGAGTTCCTGTTCATGGACGCAAAGGAGCTTCCAAGCGAGGAAGAGCAGTTTGCTGCTTACCAGAAGGTTGCTCTGCGCATGAAGGATAAGCCTGTCATCATCCGTACCCTTGATGTTGGTGGCGATAAGGAGATTCCTTACCTCAACATGAAGGCTGAGGAGAACCCATTCATGGGCTTCCGCGCTATCCGTTACTGCCTCAACAATGCTGAGCAGTACAAGGTTCAGCTCCGCGCTCTTCTCCGCGCATCCGCATTTGGCGATATCAAGATTATGCTTCCTCTTGTTACTACTGTTGACGAGGTCCGTGAGGCAAAGGCTCTTGTTGAGGAGTGCAAGCGTGAGCTTGACGCTGAGGGCGTAGCTTACAACAAGGACATTGAGGTTGGCACCATGATTGAGACTCCATCTGCATCTCTGATTGCAGATAAGCTGGCTCGTGAGTGCGACTTCTTCTCTATTGGTACCAACGATCTCATCGGTTACACCATGTGCGCTGACCGCGGCAATGATCGCGTTGCCTACCTCTACGAGGTCTACCAGCCATCCGTTCTCCGTTCTCTCAAGTTCCTCATCGGCGAGGGCAACAAGGAGAAGATCATGGTTGGTATGTGCGGCGAGGCAGCTGCAGATCCACTGCTCATCCCAGTCCTTCTTTCTTTTGGTCTGGACGAGTTCTCCGTCTCTGCACCATCTGTCCTGCGTACCCGCAAGACCATTGCTGCTTGGACAAAGGCTGAGGCAGATGAGCTCACTGCTCGCGTTATGGAGCTTGATACCGCAGCTGAGGTTAAGGCTCTGCTTGAGCGTGAAGCTCGCTAAGTTCTAGTTGCTAAATCTTAGCTTACACGATACAAATTCAAGGGCATCTGCACTGGCAGGTGCCCCTGTTTCTTTAACGTTAAGCCTTCTGGCGAGAAGATCGATCTTCTCGCAATGCGCAACCAGTAAAGCCCGAGCCTCGAAGCGCGACCTACGGCGCAGGAGTCGCTCTGTGCGCTAGGGAACAATCACGGAAAGTGCAGCGGGAATAACCTCAATGACAAACTGTTCTGCAAAGGGGAGTTCCTCGCCATCAACCTGAACGGGGACAGGCTCGTGGAAGGTCACTACTGCATGTTTAAGGTGACGCTCCTCAATGATGCGGGAGTTGATGTGTTTACCGGCTCTAGCCAGGCCAAACAGAGCCAGCAGATGAGGAATGATAGGCACTTTAGTGTTGTAGCAGACGGTAAGAAGACCATCGTCAGGCTGCGCATGTGGACAGACCTTAAAGCCGCCGCCATACGTAGGGCCAATCTGGAAGGCCATGATAAGCGCTTGAAGATCAATGTCCTTCTCGCCATCAAACGAGACGGTGCAAGGGTAACCCTTGCTACCTGCAGCCATAAACTTGAGGCCCGAGGTTAAGAAGAGCGCCTCCCCCTCGGTAGAGGAGTTGTTCGCGCGGCGCTTTGTGGTGTCGGCTGCAATAGCTGCGTCAAGTCCAAACGACATGGTCTCCATGAAGTAGACGTCGTTGATGCGACCAATCTCTAGCTGCTTAACCTTGCCGCGAACCAGCTGCGCAAACGCGCCTTCTGGGTCGTTAATTTTCATACCCAGAGTACGTGCATAGTCGTTTCCCGAGCCCATAGGGATAATGCCAAGCGCTGGACGCACCTCTGGCGATAAGGTCATGAGGCCGTTGACCACTTCATGGATGACGCCATCTCCGCCAAGTGCGACAACCGTGTCAAAATCTGCAGCTTCTGCGGCCATGACACGAGCGTCTCCCATAGCTGTGGTGAGCTTGAGTTCGTATCCGTCCGTTGCCGCTGAATAGCTGGTTAAAAAGTGGCGAGCAAACTCTGCACCAGCAGCACCTTTACCGCTATGAGCAGCCGGATTAGCAATGATAAGCGTGCGTCCAAGAGGGGATTGAGACATTTTGCACCATTTCTACAAGCGCTGCTGTTGAGCGCGCTGTTACTAAATAGTCTTGTCACCACATATCCAAATAAAATAGTGGAGAAAACAGTTCAACAACGTTTCAAGTTTAAACGGCTTTGTCTGTCTGTGCTAGGATAAACCATACAGAAATCGGTAGAAAAGGATAGCGCGTGAGCGAGTCTTCAACACAAACTAAAAATGCGCAGGACACAAGCGTAGTTTCTGCAAATACTAATAGTGCAAGTCTTGTTGCTGTTTCTGCTCGAGATGCATGGTATCCAACACATCAGCGTGACCAGTTCATTTTGCGTCAGCTGGTAAGTAAAGACTTCAAGCTCAAATATCGCCGTTCCATTTTGGGCGTTGTGTGGTCAGTTTTGAACCCACTTTTGATGATGACCGTTATGGCAGTTGTCTTTTCTACTTTTTTGGGCAACCGTGCCGAGGATGTTGTGAACTATCCTCTGTATCTTATTCTTGGTAATACAGCTTTTCAGCTGATGAACGATGCAACTACAATGGGAATGCGCTCAATTATTGATGCATCTAGCCTGCTTAAGAAGGTTCGCATTAATCGTGTTGTCTTTCCAGTTCAAAAAGTACTTTTTGCGGTTGTAAACTATCTTTTCTCGCTCATTGCTGTTGGCATTGTTATGCTTGTCTTCCGCATTCCGCTGACAATTTATTCATTGCTCACACCTGTTGCTTTGCTGCTTCTGGCTTGTTTTTGCATCGGTCTTGCAATGCTTCTCTCGGCCCTTGCAGTCTTTTTTAGAGACGTTATCCACCTGTGGAGCGTTGTAACCACTGCCTGGATGTATGGTACACCGCTCTTTTACTCCGTTAATATCATGTCGCCTTGGATGCTTCAGATTGAGCGTTTTAATCCAATGTTCCACTTTGTAACATTTATTAGAGACTGCCTTCTTTTCCAGAAGTTTCCTGCAACAAGCACCATTTTAGGCTGCCTTGTTTCTGCAGTTCTTGCCCTCGTAATTGGCTATATCGTCTTCCATAAACTAGAGAAGAAATTTATTCTGCACATTTAACCGCAGATTATCTTTTTGAAATAACCTTATAGCAGAACGTTTCTGGATGACTACGAGTTTGTGTGAAGCCAAACATAACGCCTTTTGAGTTGAATGAATGGCTTTCCACCACTGCAACGCAGTTAAAATCTCCAAGCTCTAAATGTTGCTGGTCTTCTTCAGTTGCCAGTTCAACACTGATTGTTCTTTTGCTCTTTAGAATTTTCATATGAAGCGTGTTTTCTAGGTATGCATAAATAGACGTTGATGCATCAGCAATGGTTAGATTTCCAACGGCAGATGCTAAAAGGTAGTCGTTATCTATCTGGCGAGAAGATCCGTCGAGTTTACGGATTCGAACAATGTGGATAAGTTCTTCTCCTGCTTTAAAACCAGTTTGATGAGAAATACTGTCTGTGCAAGGAACGTGCTCAAAGACAATGACATTTGTTTCAGGTACAAGATTGTTTCTGTGGGCATATTCTTGAAAGGACTCAAGTCCTTCTAATGAGCCAATAACTTCACTTGGCTTTTTCTGCCAAATAACGCGTACGCCCCTACCGTGAATAGGCTGAAGAAAAGCTTCATCGGACAGAAGTGTGAGCGCACGTCGAACGGTGTTTCTGGAGCAGGAATATATCTTAGTAAGCTCCATCTCGGTTGGTAAATAGGACTCATACGCATATGTCCCGTCTAAGATCTTATTTTTTAAATCATGATAAATCGTATTAAATCGTGCGCTTGGCATATTTTTTCCTTAACGTGCTGTTGAAGGCTGGAGTTGCATGTTCAAGTTGCTCTTGATTAGATAGTAGCTTTATAAAAATGGAACGAACATAAAATAGTTCCTTTCATACCATTTACCGATAATTTCATACCGCTCGGAAGTGAGTTGTTTAAACAACTCGATAGTACAAATATACTTTTCTCTGTAGACATAAGCAAAATTGTTTTGAACGTGTATCAAAGCATAGCTTATGAAAATCATGAGAAGAGATGCAACCTAGCAAAGAGTTAGGAGCACTCTCTAAGGAGGAGTCTTATGTCCGGTATTAATCGTAGGCAGTTCGTCACCTTAAGTGCATCAGCTCTTTGCTCACTGGGTCTTGTTGCTTGTGGTGGAAATAACGACAAAAAGCAGGGAGAGTCTGATTCTGCAAACGGTTCAGTTTATTTCCTGAACTTCAAGCCTGAGGCTGATCAGCAGTGGAAAGATCTTGCAGCTAAGTATACTGAGGAAACAAAGGTTCCTGTAAAGGTAGTAACTGCTGCTTCTGATACCTATGCACAGACATTCCAGTCTGAGATTAACAAGGACGCTTCTGTAGCTCCAACATTGTTCCAGACAAATGGTCCTTCTGGTCTTATCGGTGTAAAAGATTACTGCGTTGACCTTAAGGGTGCCAAGATTCTGGATGAGCTCACTAATGACGCTCTTAAGCTTCAGGAGGATGGCGTTGTCTACGGTGTTGATTATGTAGAGGAAGACTACGGCATTATCTACAACAAGAAGCTGCTTGAGAAGGCTGGCTATAAGGGAGACGACATCAAAGACTTTGCTTCGCTGAAGAAGGTCGTTGAGGATATTCAGGCTCGCAAAGCAGAGCTTGGCGTAAAGGGCGCATTCACCAGCGCTGGTCTTGATTCCAGTTCTGACTGGCGCTTTACTACACACCTTGCAAATCTTCCTCTGTACTATGAGTTCAAGGATACCGGTAAGCCTGAGGCTAAGGAAATTAAGGGAACGTATCTCCCTAACTACAAGCAGATTTTTGATCTCTATATCAACAATGCTACATGCAGCCCAACTGAGCTTTCTGGCAAGACCGGTGATGACGCTGTCGCAGAGTTTGTCAATGGCGACGCTGTCTTCTACCAGAACGGTACCTGGGCATACAATGACATTAAGAAGCTTGGCGACGATGCTCTTGGTATGATTCCAATTTATATTGGCGTAAAGGGTGAAGAGAAGCAGGGTATGTGCTCTGGTGGCGAGAACTATTGGTGCGTAAGCTCCAAGGCAGATGACGCTTCCCAGAAGGCAACGCTTGACTTTATCTATTGGTGCGTAACTTCTGATACTGCTACCACTGCAATTGCTGAGGAGATGGGCTTCACCATTCCTTTCAAGAATGCAAAGGCAACTAAGAACGCCCTTGCAAACATTGCTGCTGAGTATGCAAAGAAGGGTAATGAGTCCGTGGCTTGGGACTTCATCTACATTCCTTCTCAGGAGTGGAAGAACAATCTCTCCAGTGCACTTAAGGGCTATGCAGCAGGAACAGAGGACTGGGATGCTGTTAAGTCTGCATTTGTTGACGGTTGGAAGGCTGAAAAAGAGGCTAACGCATAGTAGTCCTTCTAGTAATGCTTTGATTGGTGAGAGACGAGAAGAGAGATCTCTCTTCTCGTCTCTTGTTATTGGAGGGTATCTCTATGGCTAAGATGTTGAAGCGGTGGTGGCCATTATTTGTTCTGCCCACAGCGCTATCTTTTTTGTTTGGCTTTTTGATTCCGTTTGTGCAGGGATTTTATCTCTCGTTTTGTAAATTTATTACCATTAGTGACGCCAAGCCAGTTGGTCTGGATAATTATGTAGCAGCTTTTTCTGACCCACAGTTTGCTAACGCTTTTTGGTATACCGCACTGTTTGCCCTAGTCTCAACAGTTCTTATTAATGTGCTGGCGCTTGCAATTGCACTTGCCCTAACTAGAAAAGACCTTAAGGGTACTAATTCATTTAGAACTGTCTTTTTTATGCCCAATCTTATTGGTGGCATTGTTCTGGGATACATCTGGAATATTTTGATTAACTGCTTGCTTTCTATTGTAGGCGAGCAGCTTCTTGCGCTTAATAGCATTGCAGGATTTTGGGGAATGATTATTCTTACCTTATGGCAGCAAGTTGGCTACATGATGATTATTTATATTGCTGGCCTGCAATCTATTCCAAGTGATTATCTTGAAGCAGCACGAGTCGATGGAGCAAATGCTTGGCAGACTCTCTGGAAGGTAAAAATTCCAAACCTTATGTCTACCATTACTATTTGTCTTTTCTTAACAGTTACAAATGGCTTTAAATTATTTGACCAGAACTTGGCACTTACTGCAGGTGAGCCTAAGCACGCAACCGAAATGCTTGCTCTTAATATTTACAACACCTTCTACGCTCGACAGGGAGCAAAGTGGATGGGTATCGGCCAGGCTAAAGCTGTTATTTTCTGCATTTTAGTTATTTGTATTGTCATGATTCAGCTAAGAGCCACCAGGTCAAGGGAGGTGCAGCAATAATGAAGCGCGATAAGATCATTAACAAAATTTTAGCTGTATTCTTTACTATCCTTTCTCTTGCATGGATTTATCCAATGGTTATGATCTTGATGAATTCATTCAAGGAAGAAACAACTATTACCACATCCACGGCGTTTGATTTTGTAACTTCAGAGAACTCTGCGGGTTTTGCTAATTATATTGCTGCTTTGGATAAGCAGGGCTTTTTAGCAGCCTTTGGATATTCTCTAGTTATTACCATCACATCTGTAGCGCTGATTTTGGTTTGTTGCTCAATGTGTGCATGGTTTATTGTCCGTGTAAAAAATCGCATTAGTAATATTCTGTATTATCTGTTTGTCTTCTCGATGGTAGTACCGTTCCAGATGCTTATGTTCACACTGTCCAATATGGCAAACACGCTTGGATTTAATACTCCTTTCAATATTTGCTTCATTTACTTGGGCTTTGGTGCTGGACTAGCAGTATTTATGTTTGCTGGATTTGTTAAGACTATTCCACTTGAGATTGAGGAAGCTGCAACTATTGATGGCTGCAATCCGCTTCAGACATTCTTCCATGTTGTTTTGCCTATTATGAAGCCAACGTATATTTCTGTTGGTATTCTCGAAACTATGTGGGTCTGGAATGACTATTTGCTTCCATATCTTGTTCTGGATAGAACCAAATTCCAAACTATCCCAATTCTGATTCAGTACTTTAGAGGTGGATATGGACGCGTTGAGATGGGTCCAATGTTTGCCTGCATCATGATGGTTATTATCCCAATTGTCATTATGTATTTACTGTGCCAGCGCTACATCATCGATGGTGTCGTCTCTGGTGCTGTAAAAGGCTAAATCTCAATGTATTACAGCAAGCTGTAGGCATTTCTGAAAGGTTTTATCATGGCAGAAATCGTTTTGAAGAATATAAAAAAGATTTACCCAAATGAGAAGAAGCGCAAGACTCTCTTTGGTAAGAAAACTGAGCAGAAAAAGAGCAATCTTGAGGTAACTGAAGAAGGCGTTGTTGCTGTTCAGGATTTCAATCTCACTATTAAGGAGCACGAGTTTGTTGTGCTTGTTGGCCCTTCGGGTTGCGGAAAATCTACTACACTGCGTATGATTGCAGGTCTAGAAGATATTTCTTCTGGCGAGCTTTATATCGATGGAAAGCTTGTTAATGATGTCGCACCAAAAGACCGAGACATTGCAATGGTTTTCCAAAGCTATGCGCTGTATCCAAATATGACCGTTTATGACAATATGGCGTTTACTCTTAAGCTTAAAAAGGTTGATCCACAAGTTATTGACGAGAAGGTCCGTGCAGCTGCAGAAACATTAGGTATTACAGCATATCTTGATCGTAAGCCAAAGGCACTTTCTGGTGGTCAGCGTCAGCGCGTTGCAATTGGTCGTGCAATTGTCCGTGATCCAAAAGTCTTCCTGATGGATGAGCCACTCTCAAATCTTGATGCAAAGCTGAGAAATCAGATGCGTACAGAGATTATTAAGCTTCGTCAGAAGGTTAATGGAACCTTTGTTTATGTTACACACGACCAAACAGAGGCAATGACCTTGGGCGACCGCATTGTCATTATGAAGGATGGCTTTGTTCAGCAAATTGGAACACCACAAGAAGTGTTTAATAGACCGGCTAATCTCTTTGTTGCTGGCTTCATTGGCATGCCTCAAATGAATTTCTTTAACGCACATCTTATTCGCGTGGACAATGAGTTCCATGTGGAGACAGAAAACATGTCATTTGAAATTTCTCCTGAGATGGCTAATCTGTTAGCACAGTCTTGGGTTGCTGCGCCAGCAACAGATGTCATTGTCGGCATTAGGCCCGAGCAAATTTATTTGACTGAGCCAAATGGAATTGGCGCTTTCAAGGGCAATCTTGAGGTAAGTGAGCTTATGGGCTCTACTGTTCACCTTCATGTTCATACTGAAGACGGTAATTTTGTCCTTATTGTTCCAGCAACTGAACTTGCAAAACGAGACCTCAAAATTGGTGATGAAGTGTGGTTTAAATTCGAAGACAATGCTGTTCATCTCTTTGATAAGAATACGCAAGATAATCTAGTTAAGTATTAAACCTTTGTACTGGCTTATCTTGAAAAGATAAGCCAGTACTCTTTTTGTGAAAGAGGCAACTATGGGACGAGCAAGCGGAGTACTTATGGCCGTTTCTTCTCTTCCAAATTCATATGGGATTGGCACGTTTGGCAAAGAAGCCTACGATTTTATTGATTTTCTCGTCAGAACAAAACAAAGATATTGGCAAGTTTTGCCTCTTACCACCACTAGTTATGGTGACTCTCCTTATCAGTCTTTTTCTGCTGCAGCGGGAAGTCCTTACTATATAGATTTAAAAGATCTTGTGAAACTTGGATATTTAAAGTCAGATGACTTTGAAGATATTTCTTTTGGGACTAGCAATACTCGCGTTGATTATGGTGCGCTTTTTGTAAATCATCGTCGTTTACTTAATCGTGCCTTTGACAGGTTTATGCAGGATGTACCTGCTGATTTCGAGAAGTTCTGTCATGATCAGGCAGAGTGGCTTGATCCTTATGCGGAGTTCATGTCTCTAAAGGAAGAATTTGAATATAAAGCTTACTGGGAGTGGCCAAAACTTTATCAGCACAGAAACGAGACTACTGCAAAAGAAATTAAGAAACTGCAAAAGTCAGTTTTGTATCACAAGATGACTCAGTATTTCTTCTTTACTCAATGGGCAAAGGTTAAGACGTATGCCAATAAAAGGGGAGTACTTATAATTGGTGATCTTCCCATTTATGTCTCGCGCGATTCTGTTGAGATGTGGGCACAGCCAGAGCTGTTTAAAACGGATGAAACAGGACGGCCTATTACGGTTGCGGGCACTCCTCCTGATCAATTTTCTTCTACCGGTCAATATTGGGGAAACCCCATTTATAACTGGGAGTATATGAAGAAATCGCATTATGCATGGTGGGTTTGGCGCATACAGACAAATCTTGAGATGTTTGATGTGCTTCGAATCGATCATTTTAGGGGCTTTGAGGCATACTGGGAGATTCCTTACGGAGCTGCAGACGCCACAGAAGGCAAATGGACTAAAGGGCCAGATTTGGAGCTGTTTAAGGAACTGGAAAAGCAGCTTGGAAAGCTTCCAATCATTGCGGAAGACCTTGGCTTAATTACACCAGAGCTTATCGCCATGCGAGACAAAAGTGGTTTCCCAGGAATGAAAATCTTGCAGTACGGATTTGATGGAAAGCATGATTCAAGAGATCTTCCTCACAATTACACTGCAAACACTATTGCTTATGTGGGAACGCATGATAATCCAACTGCTCGTGGTTGGTATGAAACTCAGGCTACTGATAGAGAGCGTGAACAGGCAGATATTTATCTTCATCGCTCAAAAGATGAGCCAATTGGTGAGGCGCTTTCACGTGGAATTGCAGCTTCTGTGAGCGACACGTGTATTCACACCATGCAAGATCTTCTCGGCTTAGATGATTCTGCACGCATGAATGTTCCAGCTACTGTTGGAGGTAACTGGTGTTGGCGTATGAAGCAAGGAGCCATTACGCGTCATACAGAAGATTTCTTAAGAACTATTACTGAGATGTACTTCAGAGTGTACAAAGAGGAGAAGTAATGAACTTAGACACTTTATCTCTTCAACAATTTAACCAACCTCTGACTGAAATTACTGACAGGCAGGTTTTTGAATTACTGCTTCAAGTGGTTAAGAGTAAGTCGGAAGCTCTTCCGTTAAATAATGGTAAGAAGAGGCTCTATTACATCTCCGCAGAGTTTCTGATTGGCAAGCTGCTTTCAAATAACCTCATCAATCTGGGAATTTATAACGAAGTAAAATCGCAGCTTTCTAGAGCAGGCCATTCGCTCGAAGACATCGAAGAGATTGAAGTTGAGCCTTCACTTGGTAACGGTGGTCTTGGTCGATTGGCAGCATGCTTTATCGACTCCATGTCAACACTTGGTTTGCCAGGCGATGGTGTAGGCCTTAAGTATCATTTTGGACTCTTTCATCAGCAGTTTTTAGATAGACAGCAAACTGCCGTTCCAGACGCTTGGCTTGCTGATGATGGGTGGCTTGAAGACGAGAAGACATCATTTACCGTAGAATTCAGAGATTTCTCGGTGACGTCTGAGCTCTATTCCATTGATGTTTTGGGATATGGCCGAACAAAGAAAAACAGACTTCGTTTGTTTGACCTGCAAAGTATCGACGAATCATTAGTTTCTGATGACGCTATTGATTTTGATAAGACTGCTTTAAAAAAGAATCTAACGCTCTTTTTGTATCCCGACGATTCGGACGAAGACGGTCAGCTTCTTCGTGTGTATCAGCAATATTTTATGGTTTCAAATGCTGCACAGCTGATCGTTAAAGAGGCGGTTGAGCGCGGCAGTAATGTTCATGACCTCGCTGACTATGTTGTGATTCAGATTAACGATACGCACCCCACAATGGTAATTCCAGAGCTTATTCGTATCTTGACTGAGAAATACGATATCTCGTTTGAAGAGTCTGTAACCATTGTTTCTTCACTAGTTGCATACACAAATCATACGATTTTGGCAGAAGCTCTTGAGAAATGGCCTCTTAAATTTATCGAGGAAGTTTCTCCAAAGATTGCTTCGATTATCAAAAAGCTTGACGAACACATCCGTAGTACCGTTGCAGATCCAAGTGTACAAGTCATCATTGATAAGAAAGTTCACATGGCTAACCTTGCCATTCATTACGGCTTTAGTATCAATGGCGTTGCAGCGCTTCATACTAAGATTTTGGAAGAGACAGAGCTCAAGTCATTCTTTGATTTGTACCCAGAGAAATTCTCTAACAAAACTAATGGAATTACTTTCCGTCGCTGGCTAATGGGTTGTAATCCCGAGCTTGCCGAGTATCTTGATGCGTTATTAGGAGATGATTGGAGAACAACCGCTCATCTTGAGGGGCTTTTAGAGTATCGCGATAACGAAGAAGTCCTCAATCAGCTGCAGGAAATAAAACAAGCAGCAAAAGATCGAATGGTCAAATTTTTGCTGGACACTCAAGATGCAAAAGTTAATGCCGACTCCATTATTGATGTCCAGGTGAAGCGTTTCCACGAATATAAGCGTCAGCAAATGCTATTGCTTTATTTGATTTGGAAATATTTTGATATTAAGTCCGGACACCTTCCAAAGCATCCTATTACTGTCATTTTTGGTGGTAAGGCTGCACCAGCATACGTGGCTGCTCAAGATATCATTCATGCAATTCTTGTTCTCTCGTCTTTGATTGCAAATGATGCAGATGTTTCATCATATCTTCAGGTGATAATGATCGAGAATTACAACGTTACTGCCGCTGAGCACGTTATTCCAGCAGCAGATATCTCTGAGCAGATTTCACTGGCTTCCAAGGAGGCTTCTGGAACTTCCAACATGAAGTTCATGCTTAACGGCGCTGTTACCGTTTGCACAGTTGATGGTGCAAATGTAGAAATTGCCGACTTGGTAGGCAAGGAGAATATCTACACGTTTGGTGCTTCAAGTGATGAGGTTGTAAGCCTTTATGAGCACAAAGGTTACAAAGCAAAAGAGTTTTATAAAAAGCCCCAGATTAAACCGCTCGTTGATTTCTTAATTAGCCCAGAGTTTATTTCTCTTGGAAATGAGGAGCGCCTGGAGCGTCTTCACAAAAACCTGTGCTCAAAAGACTGGTTTATGACGCTGCTTGATTTGGAAGCATACATTTCAACAAAAGAGCACGTGTTCGATGATTATGAGGATAGGAGAGCGTGGCTCCAGAAGTCTCTTGCAAATATTGCTATGGCAGGAACGTTCTCATCTGATAGAACTATTGCCGAATATAACAATGAGATTTGGCACCTTACTCCTGATAAGTAGATGTAAGTAATACGGATCAGCAAACCGCCACTTAAGCCAGCGGTCTAATGTAGTCATAACAAGCGGACTTAACAAGCGGCCTAGACCAGTAGTCTAGGCCGCTTGAATGTGTTCCTCTAGCGATTTAATGAACGAAAATATCATCTGTTTTGGTCTCATCTGCATAAATGACAAGAAATGAGCTATGGTATATACATAAATATTCACCCTTCACGCTGAAAGAAGGATGTATGAACAGCACTTCTGTTAGAAGCGTTAGAAGCACTCGATTTTCTCGCTTCACGGTTTTAGCAATTCTTATGCTATTTGTGGGTGCAATTTTGGCGTTTGCTCTGCCACACACAGCATTTGCTGCTGACCCAACAGTTTATTCCGAAGATGTGGACGGCGCTCCGCTTGACGGTACGCAGACCGTGGCAAATCCATTCCCTGACTTTATTTCAGATGCTGAAATTCAGGCAGAGATTACTGCTCAGGCCGCTAAACCGCGAGAGGACCGTACGGGTGTCATCGCGCGTTATTACTGGGTAAAGCCTGATGGAACTGCGCTCAAGCTGGACATGGATCCAACTAAATATTCTGTTGCGCAGATGATTGCCGAGGGCGGAGAAATTCGTGCTTACTACGTTCTTCTCGGCGATGCAGAGAATCTGATCAACTTCCCACACAATGATCCAAATGGTTATGGTCTGCGTAAGGTGGCTGTTTCGGCTCATGCTGCTGTTGATACATACAAACCAATGGACGCAACAGGTGCTCTTTCGGGTGGTGGTCCAAAGACTAATTTGATGTTTACCGTTAAGGTCAATGGTCAGTCTATTATGGGTGGCACTTCATATGAAGAGCCTGCTGCTGTATTTACTGCACCAGTCACAGCTCGTCAGTACATTGAGTTCTCCGCACCACTGAACATTTCTGATAGGTCTTATCAGCTGGGAATTCAGGGTGGCATTAAGAAATCTTGGGGAGGCACTCACGCATACACCAAGCGCTATCCTGCGCGAGTCATTGATACAGCAACGGCTGTGTATCACTATGTCGACGATCTGGCATACAGGCAGCTTAATGGTCTTGGTCTAAGTGATCCTATCGCTCAAAGAAATGCTGGCCTTCCTATTTATGGTAACGGTGCAGTAAGTGTTCTTGGTCTTGATGATCTTGCTGCTACATATACAACCTCCGCAGCATTTGAGGATCGTCAGGTGTCTGCGCGTTACAACACAAAGGGTCATGTTGTGTACATGCCTGAGTACGCTGGCGTTACTGCAGATGACTCTGTTGCCGGCGGTAATAAGTTTGAGACTGATCCTTCAACCAATCTGCTGCTGACCACTGTTCGTAAGTCGGTTGACGAGATTAAGTCTGCGGGACCTGGTGATTCTTACGTCTATATTGCAAACGATATCGATGTCCCAGAGGGAACATCTCTTGCAATTGGTACGTATAACTCTGGTCCTCGCGATAATTCGGTTTTGGCCCCTGGCTTCAACGCAGACGGTTCTGTAAACCGTACCAGGCAGTATTACCTCACGTATCGTGCAGTTCCTTCTCCTTTGAAGCTTGTGAAGACTGACTCTGATGATGCTTCCAAGCCTGTTGCTGGTGCAACCTATAGCCTATACAAGGCTGATGGCACACTGGTTAAAGAGGGGCTTACTACTGGTGCAGACGGTACCTTTACATCCGGAGATGTTCTTACAAAGACTGAGCTGACTACACTGGTTCAGAACACTGCGGCAACTGCAGATTTGCTGACTAAGGGTATCTATCAGGATGGAGATAAGTTCTATCTGACGCCAGGCGATTATTACCTGGTTGAGACTGCATCTCCAGAGGGATATGAACTCAATGCAAATCAGATTCCATTTACGGTAGCTCCTGCAACATTCAATGCTGCAGATCAGACCATTGTTCCTACGGAAGTTGCTACAGCTGATAAGCCAATAACTCCTACACCAACCCCAACGCCGGATCCTAATCCAGAGCCAAAGCCTAAGACTCCTAAGAAGAAGAGGTCTAACCTGCCAGATACTGGCGATGCAATGTCAATTGCAAGCGCACTTGCTGCTGCAGGTATTATTGCTTCCGGTCTTGCGTACTCTGTAAAGGCTCGCCGTTAGTTTTGGCGTACAGATCACAAGTGCAAAGAAGGCTGTGCTTCGCACAGCCTTCTTTTTTGCTTGGTAAAGTAGAGTAGGGTAGATGCTTAGTTGGGCGTTGGTCTGCGCAGTCTGTACAATCAACACTGTTTGAGGCAAAACATATCCTCAAGCGGTAAAAAAGCCGTTTAGTTGGAGATTTCATTTTTCTGCATACAACGTTTGCCCAGATAAAAGTTTTTGACGCGGTAAAAAATCGTCTTAGTTGGAGATAAAACAGCTAATTTTCAATTTTCATTTCCAACTAAACGGGTTTTTTACCTTTTTCGGCACATAATTTTGAGCCTGAAAATTACGTATTCATAGAAATGAATTTAATTGCATGAATATTCAAGGAAATAAATCAAAAGTTGATCATGACAAGTAAAGAAGAAAATTGCTAATAAAATATCTGTGAAAACATGGGAAGGCATAGAAATAGCTAGTAACGCGTTTAAAAGTTATCAGCGTGCTTTACAAAGCACAGCAAGAATAAACCTTGAATTCTCATTGCTAGTGCAACAACAAAAGACAAGGTAGTGACCCATGGGT